>CAYRDO010000006.1:0-16858 GCA_964422985.1 uncultured Rhodohalobacter sp.
GCGGCAAAATATGTCGTAACCATGGTTGCCGATCTGAAGGATGATCCAAACGAAATTCCTGCCCTCATCGATATGTTAAAATACGAATACTATCTGGTGAGTGGATGGAAAAAAAAGCGCCACGATCCGATTACTAAAACAGTCCCCTCCCGATTTTTTAATGCCGTCACCCGTTTCACGACCGGCATTCGCTTGCATGATTTCAATTGTGGGTTAAAAGCCTATCGAAGAGAAGTGATTGAGAACATCTATCTTTACGGCGAGATGCACCGTTATGTGCCATTGTTGGCGAAGTGGCAAGGGTTTGATCGAATCGGGGAGAAGGAAGTGAAGCATCATCCCCGAAAATATGGAGCGACGAAGTTTGGCATTTCACGCTTCTTACATGGTTTTTTAGATCTTGTAACACTCCTGTTTGTGAACCGGTACATGCGGCAGCCGATGCACTTTTTCGGTTCCATGGGAGTGTTTTTTTTAATTGTGGGTGTGAGCATCAGCGGCTGGTTGGCTTACCTGAAAATATTTTTGGATCAGCCCCTAAGTAATCGTCCGCTTCTATTCCTCGGAATTCTCTTGATTCTGTTGGGCGTTCAGTTCTTTTCGATCGGATTCCTGGGAGAGATCTATAACCAAGGACAGGTGAAAAAGGACAAACCGGGCATCGCTGAGAAAAAAGGACTATGAGTAAAATTGCTTACGATCCGGTAAAAGATCGATTCGCCGGCATTATTCGGAATTCAAGATTTCTCAGGCGGCTCTTTTATTTTTTACTGGATCTATTTTTTCTCCGAAGCTGGCATATCAGACGCATCCTAAAAAAGACGGGAAGCGAATTCGATCAAAGAGGAGAATGGAAACTGTTAGATGCCGGATGCGGATTTGGTCAGTATGATCGGTTTATTCTAAGCCAGTTCAAAAATGTAAAGGTCCATTCTGTAGATGTGAAAGAGGATTATCTTCAAGATAACCAACATTATTTTCAGAAGGATATCCAAAAAGAGCGAATTCAATTCTACGAAGCCGATCTGTTGGAATTTTCTTCAGAAACAACATTTGATTTCATTATCTGTATTGATGTATTAGAGCATATCGTAGAGGATGTGAATGTGATGCGGAATTTGCAATCAAGCTTGAAAGATGGAGGATATTTGTTGATGCACTCCCCATCTCACTACTCTGAAGAAGATGCGGATGAAGATGATTCCTTTGTAGGTGAACATGCACGCCCCGGTTATTCAAAGGAAGAGGTCACCTCAAAGTTAAAAAAAGCCGGATTTGATTCTGTAAAACCTCATTACACCTATGGATTCTGGGGACATTTGTCGTGGGTCCTCTCTGTAAAATGGCCAATGATTTGGTTCAATAAACTAAATCTGATTGCTGTACTCCCTCTACTGATTTACTACCCAATTGTGATGCCATTTAGTTTAATGATGAGTTTTGTAGATCTCTTTACAAAAAATGAAAAGGGAACTGGAATTTATGCGTTGGCTGAAAAGTAAATATAATCTCCCCTTGAGGGGAGCGCCGACATTAAGTCGGGAGGGGTGTATTCGCTAAGTCAGCGGATGAGTATTAAAAGATTGAACTAAAGTATTAGATAAAAGACTCATCCGATGACTGAAGGTCATACCGCAAGAAGAAACCTTTGTAAAATTCATTTTTTTGAATAACCTTTTTTGGTGAATCAGAACTATTGGAGTTGATGATGTCTTTCAAAAATAAAACAGCCGTAATAACAGGCGGGGCAAAAGGAATTGGTGCCGGTTGTGCCACGATCTTTCACAGAAAAGGAGCCAATGTAGCCATTCTGGACGTGGATGAAGAAGCTGGATCTGAACTCGTTGATGAACTGGGTGATCGCGCTGTATTCTTAAAATGTGATATATCGAAAGAAGCCGATGTTAAAAGTGTAGTCAAAAAAATTATCGAGACGTTTGGTTCGATTGATTACTTGGTAAACAATGCCGGTATTTTAAAATATTTTTCAGTTACCGATACATCTGAAGAAGATTGGGATACGGTGATGAATGTCAATCTGAAGGGTGCGTTTCTATGTGCCAAACACTGCATCCCTCATATGCAGAAAAATGAGGATTCAGTGGTTGTAAATATGTCCAGCGTGCAGGCGTTTGTTGCGCAGGAAAATGTAGCTGCATATCTGGCTACAAAATCGGCTTTGATTGGCCTCACAAGAAGCATTGCGGTGGACTACGCTCCCAACGTTCGAAGCGTAGCGATTTGCCCCGGCGGAGTAGATACGCCCATGAATCGGAATGCTTTACAGGAATCGCCGAATCCTGAAGTTGTTCGGAAGGAGACGGAGAATTTACATCTCAATAGACGAATGGCCACTCAAGAAGAGATCGGTGAGCTGGTAGTATTTGTCTGCAGTGAAAAGGGTAGCTTCATCAATGGTCAGCCGATCCGAATTGATGGCGGACTTGGAATCAGAGTTGGCGGAAGTAAAAAAACGTAGTTAAAATGTCTTCAATTCTTTATGCAGATTTAGAATATCAAACCGATGCTCATCTTGGTGAAGGGCCGGTTTGGGATGAGATCAACCGAAAACTTTGGTGGGTTGATATTCTCTCGTGTACTTTGAATTGCTATGAACCGGCCTCAAATGAGAACCGATCCTTTGATATAGGTGAACAAATTGGTGCGGCAGCTTTGCGGAAAGATGGAGGCCTGCTTTTAGCATTGCAATCCGGGCTGGCTTTTTTTGATGAGAAATCTGAATCCATCACCCCGATCGATAACGATTTTACACTTGGCGAAGGCACAAGATCGAATGATGGAAAATGTGATCCTGCCGGCCGATTTTGGGTCGGAACTCTGGATTATGATTTAGAGGAAGGTTCGGGAAATCTATTTTGCGTGAACCCAGATTTAGAGGTTGATCAGAAATTGGATCAACTGACGATTCCGAATGGAATGGCTTGGAATAGTCGTGCTGATACTTTCTATTTTATTGATACGATAGCGCGGGAACTGTATTCTTATCGATATCAAAAAGAAACTGGCGAAATTTCGGATCGGTCCGTTATCTATGAGTTTGAAGAAGATCTGGGTTACCCGGATGGCATGACCATCGATTCCAATGATAAATTATGGATCGCCCTTTATGCCGGACGAAAAGTTATTCAAATCAACCCAAAAAATGGACATATTGAGTTCGAAATTCGGCTGCCGGTTCCAAAACCAACATCGTGTACCTTTGGCGGAAAAGATTTGAAAACACTTTTTATAACTACCTGTCGCGAACATATGGATGAATCACAAATTGAAAAAGCGCCGCTTTCAGGTTCGCTTTTCAGTATTGATCTGCCATTTAGCGGCCGACTGGTGGATCGGTTTAATGGTTAAAAAAACAACCTGCCAGAGTCCGGAGCAAAGCGTAGGTCCTGTCAGAGTTGTGAACCCGGAATCATTTCGCGACTCTGTTCGGAATCCAAAAGCGGATACTCTGACAGGTCGCTATAGACAATAATTTTAAAATTAGAAGAACGAAAAAACTAACTCCATGAGCAAAAAGAAGAAAGATCTCAGAAGCAGAGACTGGTTCGGTAAAACAGGAAAAGATGGATTCATCTACAGAAGCTGGATGAAAAACCAGGGATTTCCGGCAGATGAATTTGAAGGCAAACCGGTTATCGGGATTTGTAACACATGGTCGGAGCTCACTCCCTGTAACGCTCATATGCGCGAACTGGCGGAATCAGTAAAACGTGGAGTGTGGGAAGCCGGCGGATTTCCATTGGAATTTCCAGTGATGTCGCTTGGAGAAACCTTGATTCGCCCCACAGCTATGCTCTATCGGAATCTCGCAAGTATGGATGTAGAGGAATCGATCCGTGCCAATCCCGTGGATGGAGTCGTTCTTTTATGCGGTTGTGATAAAACCACTCCTTCTCTCGTGATGGGAGCCTGCAGTGTGGATATCCCAACAATTGTAGTTTCCGGCGGTCCGATGTTGACTGGAAACTTCAGAGGAAAAAAAATTGGTACTACAGACGTCTGGCGATATGCTGAGGAGCATAAAAAGGGAGAAGTCAGTGACGAGCAACTTTTAATGGCTGAAGCAGCAATGTGCCGTAGCCAGGGACATTGTGCTGTAATGGGAACGGCTTCTACAATGGCATCGATGGTAGAATCGCTCGGGTTGAGCTTGCCCGGAAATGCGGCGATTCCTGCGGCGGATTCCCGGCGAAAAGTGTTGTCTCATGAAAGCGGGCGTCAAATTGTAGAGATGGTGAATGAGGATTTAAAGATGTCTAAAATCCTGAAACGGGAGTCATTTTTGAATGCGATTAAGATTAATGCAGCAGTTGGCGGGTCAACCAATTTTATTGTTCACCTGATGGCGATTGCCCGCCGGATGGAAGTGGATCTGAAGCTGGATGATTTTGATGAACATGGAAGTAATATTCCGCTTTTGGTAAACCTGATGCCATCGGGCGATCATTTCATGGAGGATTTTTACTATGCGGGCGGACTTCCGGTGGTGATCAAAGAGATGAGCAAACATTTGGATTCGGATGTAATCACAGCCAATGGAAAAACTTTAGTAGAAAACAATGAAAATGCCGAGTGTTTCAACCGGGATGTGATCGCATCTATCGATGAGCCGTTCCAAGAAAATAGCGGAACAACTGTTGTTCGAGGAAATCTCTGTCCGGAAGGGGCCGTGATAAAAACCTCCGCAGCCTCACCGGAATTGATGCAGCACAAAGGACGGGCGGTCGTGTTTGAAGGAATTGAAGATTACAAAGCCCGAATTGATGATCCTGATCTGGATATCGATGAATCCTGTATTATGGTATTGAAATACGTGGGGCCAAAAGGATATCCCGGAATGCCGGAAGTTGGAAATATGGGACTTCCCAAGAAGATTCTTGAGAAAGGAGTGAAAGATATGGTTCGCATCTCTGATGGACGAATGAGTGGCACGGCGTACGGTACTGCATTTCTACACGCTTCTCCCGAATCATACACCGGAAGTGTACTCGCTCTTGTTGAAAGTGGCGACATGATTGAGGTTGATGTAAAAAATCGTAGGCTTCACCTTGATGTATCTGATGAAGAGCTTGAACGGCGGAAAGAGAATTGGACGGCACCGCCGCATGAGTTCGATCGTGGATACATCAACCTGTATATCGAACATGTTGAGCAAGCTCATCTTGGCGCTGATATGGACTTTTTAGTAGGCAAGTCCGGAAGTGAAGTGAAGCGAGAGTCTCATTAAACAGAAAATCAGCTTAAATAAGAGTTTAGTTAAGGTTAACCACAGAGGCACAGAGAATTCACGGTGGACACGAAGAGAATTCAACTCCTAATTTTATTATTTAGGATCTTAGACTTAAGCAAAAAATCATTGTGTTCTTTGTGGAACCTTTGTGTCACCGTGGTTCAACCTCTCTCAGTTTCACTTTAATTCGTATCCAGTAAAACTTCGCGGATTTTGAATCTCCAAAAAAAGCTTCTCTACATATCGACTATTATTTTTATACATTGTCATTATGACACAATAACAACTTTAACCTCTCAACCATGAGTATTTTGATACATATCAGGCTTTATCTTCTCCCACTTTTTATTGTAACCCTCGTGTCTTGTAATGAATATGGCGAACAAACTGTAGAACAAGCCGGCGATATTGAATTCATCCATCACTCCAACGGTCCCACCATCGGACACTCCCTTAATTCCGGAGTTGAAATTTTGCAGGTTGATGGTGCTGCATTTAAAGATCTGAACAAGAACGGCGAATTAGATCCGTATGAAGACTGGCGTCTTTCTGTGGACGAACGTGCTGATGATCTGGCTTCGCAAATGTCTGTCGAGCAGATTGCAGGACTCATGTTATACAGTGCTCATCAATCAATTCCTGCCGGTGAGGGAGGGTTTCGAGGTGGAACCTATGACGGAGCTCCACTGAGTGAAAGTGATGCTGAATCATCAGATTTAACGGATCAACAAAAACAATTTTTGGAGAACGATAACCTTCGTCATGTGCTCATCACAACAGTAGAAAGTCCCGCAGTAGCGGCTCAATGGAATAATAATGCACAGGCATTTGTGGAGGGGCTTGGGCTTGGAATACCCATGAACACCAGTTCTGATCCGCGCCATGAAACGGCAGCGGATGCCGAATTCAATGAGGGCGCGGGCGGCGATATCTCCATGTGGCCGGGATCGTTAGGATTGGCCGCTACATTTAATCCCGATGCAACGGAGGAGTTTGCAAGAATTGCCTCTCGTGAATACAGAGCTTTGGGAATTACAACCGCACTTTCGCCGCAAATTGATATGGCGACCGATCCGCGGTGGATGAGAGTGAGCGGAACATTTGGCGAAGACTCTCAACTCTCTGCAGATATGGCGAGAGCCTATGTGGATGGATTTCAAAGTTCATCGGAAGAGGAAGTGATCTCAAGCGGCTGGGGATATGAAAGTGTGAATGCAATGGTGAAACACTGGCCCGGCGGAGGATCCGGTGAGGGCGGACGTGACGCTCACTATGGATTTGGAAAGTATGCCGTATACCCCGGAAATAATTTCGACGAGATGCTAATACCGTTTATCGAAGGTGCATTTAATTTAGAAGGTGAAACAGAAATGGCCTCCGCAGTGATGCCGTATTACACAATTTCAGTGGGACAGGGAGATGATGGTGAAGATGTTGCCAATGCCTACAGTCATTATATCATCCAAGAACTCCTTCGGGACGAGTATGGATTTGACGGCGTAGTTTGTACGGATTGGGGAGTTACAGGCGATCACAATGTGATGGATTCTTTTGTGGATGGTAAACCGTGGGGCGTGGAAGATCTGACCGTTGCTGAACGTCACTATCGGGTCATCATGTCCGGCGGTGATCAATTTGGTGGAAATAACGAAGCAGGGCCGGTAGTTGAAGCGTATGAAATCGGCGTCGAAGAACATGGTGAAGAATTCATGCGTGCACGATTCGAACGATCTGCTGTAAGACTTTTAAAGAATATTTTCAGAGTAGGATTGTTTGAAAATCCATATTTGCAACCAGAACAGTCAAGTGAAATTGTTGGAAATCCTGACTTCATGCAGGAGGGATATGAAACTCAATTGAATTCCATCGTAATGCTTAAAAATAGCGGCAACGTACTACCGGTGGAAGACCAACTGACCGTGTATGTGCCGAACAGAACCCGGCCGCAAAGCTCAAATTTCCTGGGAATGCCAATTCCGGCAACCGATGAACTTCCGGTTAGTGAAGAGATTCTCAATCAGTATTATAATCTGACAGACAATCCCGAAGAAGCTGATTTCGCCATCGCATTTATTGAGAGTCCAAATTCGGGGCGTGGATATGACAGTGAAAATTCTGAGTATGTACCGATCAGTCTGCAATATCGTCCATATACTGCTGAAGAAGCTCGTGATCCGAGCCTGGCCGGCGGCGATCCTCTCGAAGATTCGGATAATCGATCTTACCAAGGTCAAACTGTTGAAACAATAAATGAATCCGATCTGGACAGCGTACTCGAAACCCGCGAAGCGATGGGAGATAAACCGGTTATTGTAGCCATTAATGTTTCAAACCCGATGGTATTCTCAGAATTTGAAGAGATAGTGGATGGAATTGTTGTGCACTTTGGCGTTCAGGATCAGGCATTGTTGGATGTTATTTCAGGTGCTCATGAACCATCCGCGCTGCTCCCGCTCCAAATGCCTGTAGATATGGCAACTGTTGAAAACCAGGCTGAAGACACTCCTCACGATATGGAAACTCACGTCGATACTGAAGGAAATAACTACGATTTCGGGTTCGGCCTCAACTGGGATGGTGTGATTTCTGATGAGCGGGTGAATACCTACACGGAATAAAATTCCCCTGAGAAGGGAGGCTGAATCAACAAAGTTGATTCAGAGGGATGATCAGGATCAATATTTTGTTAATGACTTGAACTAATTATTAAAGAGAATCACTATTCCTTTAATAGAATAAAACAATTCGAAAGTCATCGGATGACTTGTTAATTTCACGTCTCATAAATAATGCGATGAGTCATTCGATGATATTTCAGGCTTTTCGTCTCTCTAATTGACCTCTGTAATGCAAAACAAACCCAATACGGGCAGACATCCCCTCGCCCAGTTGCTTTCTTATCTCAAACCCTACCGCAAGAAAGTCAGACGGGCTACAATTTTTTCAGTTCTTAATAAACTCTTTGATCTTGCTCCGCCCATTCTGATTGGAGCGGCGGTGGACATTGTGGTACAAGGCACAGAAAGTCTTATCGGTCGGCTTGGTATTACTGATCCGGCAGACCAATTATTATTTTTGGCGGGAGTGACGGCTGTTATTTGGGTCTTTGAATCCATTTTTGAGTACATGTTCAAAATCTATTGGAGAGATCTGGCTCAGTTTACACAGGATAGTTTACGTACAGATACCTACAGTCATCTGCAGGAACAGGAGATGGCTTACTTCGAAGATCGCTCCTCGGGTGACCTGATTGCCATTTTGAATGATGATGTGAATCAACTCGAACGATTTCTGGATCACGGAGCGAATGATCTGATACAGGTGTTCATCACAGTTGTTGTGATTGGGTCGATCTTTGTCTTTTCAGCTCCCCAAATTGGTTGGATGGCGCTCGTTCCCATGCCGTTTATTATTTGGGGATCGGTTTGGTTTCAAAAAAAGCTGGCTCCCAAATATAGTAAAGTTCGTGATCAGGCCGGTGAAGTGAGCTCGCAACTTGTGAATAATTTGGGAGGCATGACGACGATCAAAAGTTTCGGAGCTCAAGATCATGAAAATCGCCGGATAGGAGATCTTTCCGATCAATACAAAAAAGCCAACCAGGATGTCATTCGCCTCAGCTCAGCATTTGTTCCGTTAATTCGCATGTTGATTATGGCCGGATTCATTGCCATCCTGATTTTTGCCGGATTCCAAACATTGGAAGGAGAGATGGAAGTTGGCTTGTACAGCGTGTTGATTTTCGTGACGCAGCGCCTTCTTTGGCCATTAACAAGGCTCGGAGAAACCTTCGATTTGTACCAACGCGCCATGGCTAGTCCAAAGCGCGTTATGGGATTGTTGAACACCGAAGAAAAATTGCCGGATGGTACGGTTCCCATCAAACCGAAAGATGTGGATGGTGAATACAAGTTTGAGGATGTAAGTTTTCAATACCGAACCGGCGGACCTGTGCTGAAAAACTTGAATCTTACCATTGGAGCCGGAGATTCTGTCGGAATTGTGGGAGCCACCGGCGCAGGAAAAAGCAGCATGGTAAAACTCCTGATGCGCTTTTATGATGTAACTGGCGGACAAATCTTATTGGATGGCACGGATATCAGAGAATATAAAATCAACGATCTGGTAAAAGCGGCAGGTTTGGTCAGCCAGGATGTGTTTTTGTTTCATGGGAGTGTTATTGAAAACATACGGTATGGATCATTTGATGCATCCGAAGAAGAGGTGAAACGAGCAGCAGAGATGGCGGAAGCTCACGATTTCATTATGGAATTGGATGATGGATACGACACAATTGTAGGAGAGAGGGGACAAAAACTTTCCGGTGGACAGCGCCAGCGAATTTCGATCGCACGGGCTATTCTCAAAAATCCCCCGATCTTAATTTTGGATGAAGCAACCTCCGCCGTCGATAATGAGACGGAAGCCGCAATTCAACGATCTCTGTTCAAAATTTCGAAAGACAGAACAACGATTATCATTGCTCACCGGCTCTCAACTGTTCGCCATGCCGATCATATTTTTGTTCTTGATAATGGAGAACTTGCTGAATCGGGGACGCATGCAGAATTGTTGGAAAGAGATGGAATCTATCATCAACTGTGGAAAGTTCAGTCTGGTGAAATTGTGGTTTGAACAAGTATAAAGAATGCCTCTGCTAAGAACTACGGCTGAAGCGGCCTCACCTGGATATCCGTGTAGTGGAAATTTTTTGGGCATTTTAGCATGTGAACAATAGCTGCCGCTAGATCATCTGGTTGAAGTTTGTTCTTTTTCGATGATGAAAATCCGGTGTCCACAGAACCGGGAGAGATACAACTAACCTTCACTCCAAAATCTCGCAACTCATTATGCAGAGATTCTGTAATTCCATTTACGGCATACTTAGTTCCGCAATATGCACTCATTTCAGGAATTCCGTTTGTCCCGGCACCCGATCCGATATTGATGATATGACCTTCATTATTTTTTTTCATTCCCGGAATTACTCGCTTGGTCACATAGAATAGACCGTGAACATTAAGATCAAAGAGATATCGCCATTGTTTGGATGGCATATTTTCCATTCTGTCACGGTGCCCAACGCCGGCATTATTCACAAGAATAGAAATGTCAGCGCCGAGTTTATTCATTGTGTCATCGAAGGAACTCTCGACAGAATCTTCTTTTGTGAGATCTGTTTCAAAATGGTGAAAGTTTTCGTGCTCATAATTTTCAGGTGGTGTACGGCTCCAACAGGCAACAGTAACTCCATCATTAATTAAAGCTTTCGCAGTTGCCAATCCAATTCCCTTGCTTGCGCCTGTCACAATTGCCGTTTTATTCTTGATATCCATGAATCATTTGTTCTTAATTTGTCATTTTGTTGAAAGCCACGGAAGCACAGAATATTTTTTTATTCCCTGTTTACATGGCATAGCTATTTAAAACGTTAAAAGTTAATCATGTTTAGCGATGATCCATACCGCGTGAATCACGCCCGGAAGAAATCCCAGAATTGTTAACAGGATGTTCAGCCAAAATGCGGGTTTAATTCCCACAGTTAGAAAAACACCTAAAGGCGGGAGAAGGATTGCGCAAAGAATTCGGATAATGCTCATAGCTCATTATGTTTGAGGTTATATGATTTAATTAAGTAATAATTTCTTTGTTTCGACCTCATCCTAACCCCTCTCCTCCAAGGAGAGGGACGAAGGGGAGAGGTAACATAAGGTTATAGATTTTTATACTCCTCAGTCTGATAATACTTCGGAATCTTATCAATCCGAACATGAAGCCAGAAAACGCCAAGTCCGGAGGTACTTAACCACCTTGGCTTACTACCAATTGATTTCAAAGTTTCATCTGCGGTGATACGCCAAAAATCATCAATTTGATCGGGATTTGCTTGCCTCACAAAATTCCCAATATGTGTATACGATTCATTTCGATCTTCCGGGCAAGGAACAACCAGCTCTGCGTCGTTTCCCAAATTTGGAAATGTTACAACATGCTTGCTCTCATCAAAATACTGGCTGAAGGTTTGAGAATCCGGCGACCGACTTGCCAAAAAATCACTATCTATGATGTTACATTCGTAATCGTTTTTCAGAGTTTGATTCGTTAGCGGTTTATTTTCCCAGAAAAAAGCGTCATACCCTGAATCCGCTAAAAAAGCATTATAAAACTTTCTGAATGGTTGAGAATCCCGAAGAAGCTCCAAGAATTTTTTATTTGATAAAGGAGACTTATCCTCCAGAATTCCAAATTTCAGATTTTTTTCGGTTGATTCGATTTCAAAAGATTTCCACATCAGTCAATATTCTATCCGAGTTTATGTAACACTGTAAAGCACTTTTACACATCAAATAATTCAGAGCTAATTATAAATTTAGGCAAATGAATGTTGGTATTTTGAGTAGAATTATCAATACTTTACAGTTCCGTTATCATTTTAAAAAACAGAATCAAATCCCATGAAATTTGGAAGTGTTGATAATCCTAAAGAACTAACACTCAACCTGCCGGATGATCATCCCGAAACAAAACGAGTCTTATCAGAACATAAAAATGGAAAACCGGACATTTATGTAGGATGTGCAAAATGGAACCGGAGTGAATTGAAGAATTTCTATCCGCGAGGCACAAAGGATGAGCTCACCTATTATGCTACTCAGTTTAACGCCATTGAACTGAATGCCACGCATTACCGTAATTTTCCGGAAGACACCATCAACGATTGGTATGAAAAAACACCGGATGATTTTAAGTTTTTTCCCAAAGTTTATCGGTTGATCAGTCACTTGAAGTGGTTGAAAGATATCGATGAACCAGTACAGGAATACCTGGATAGCGTGGTACATTTCAGAGATAAATTAGGTACGATTTTTCTGCAGGTTCGGGATAATTTTGCTCCGAAATTTTTCGATCGGGTGGAGAGTTTTGTAGAACTCTGGCCAGAAGATATTCCGCTGGCGATGGAATTTCGTCACCCGGACTGGTTCAATGATGAAAAAGTTGCGAATGATTTGTATCAACTTCTGGAAGAAAACGGCATTGCCAATGTGATTAGTGATACGGCCGGATATCGTGAACTTTTGCATATGCGGCTGACAAATGAGGAAGCTTTTATTCGATATGTTGGTGCTAATGCGGCTTCCGATTACGACCGACTTGATGAGTGGGTAGATCGCCTCAAAAAATGGCAGGATCAGGGGATTCAAAAGATTCATTTCTTTGTACATCAAAACGAAGAGAAAGCTTCACCAAAACTGGCTGCACATTTTATAAAAGAGCTAAATTCCAAGCTGGGAAGTGATCTGAAAGTTCCAAAAGTAGATGATGAGCAAGGCGATCTGTTTTAATTTGCGCAGATAAACCGCAGAATCTCAAAATTTTATAAATCTGCAAGACTCTGCGACCAACTCCGCGGAACTCTGCGAGAAAATTAGATACTCGTACTCTCGGTTCGTGGCCAAATTATTTCATCCTTTTTTTGCCAATAGACAAGAATCCTTAACCTCAAGTTCAGTTTCATCTACTGAAATTTTTTGGTAGGAATTGGTTTTCTCTCTAACTACTTCAAAACCGCTTTTTTCCAGGAGTTCCTTTAATTCATCGGGTTCGTACAATATGAAATTCTGCTTTGTGAATTCAAGATGTTCAACCACATGGCGGGGCCGGAAACCTATCAAAAATGAGCCTCCGGCTTTAAGCACACGGCAAATTTCTTTGAGATGAGGTTCGGGCGGGTCAAGGAAATAAATCACGTTAATTGCAATTACAAAATTAAAAGAAGCATCGGGAAAGGGCAGGGAAGAGGTATCTGCACAGTGGACAGAAAGCTTTTCCGAGTCGATCAAACCGGAGTTGAAGATTTTAGCTTCATCACACATATCTTCCGAAAAATCCACTCCTGCAACGGTTAGTTCGGGTTCCAGTGCGAAATATTCAGGAAAATGAATTCCATTCCCGAAACCAATTTCCAGGATCTTTTGAGTCGGTTTAAAATCCACCATCTCAAAAGAGAGATTGTACAACTTCCGGTTCGAATTATTTAATGCCTTTGCGACTTCCCGCCCGGTATCACCTGTAGGTTTTTTAAGTTGAGCTGATAGTTCTTTTGAATCCATTTGCTATACTTTTTTGTTCATCAGATTTTCGTTCATCCTCTTTTACTCCAAACTATTTCCCACAGATGTCCGTCGGGATCTTTAAAATATCCGGTGTATCCCCACTCTTTTTCTTCGGCAGGTTTAGGGACAGATCCTCCATATTTTTCAACAGTATTGAGAATTTGGTCCACTTCCTCTTTGGTTTCAAACGCACAACTGAGAATACATTCAACAGATTTTTGTGAAATATGGGCATCGACATTTCCATTCTTTGAATATGTTTCAAATTCAGATTTTTCAATCAAGAAAAGTGAAAGATTCGCGATTTCCAGCATGATCATGCCCTCTTCAATTCCCGGCGTTTCAATACCAAGGCCATCTCGATAAAAAGCCAGCGATTTTTCAAGATCTCTAACAGGAAACGAAGTGACTACTGTTTTAGGATTCATAAATTAAAGTTGTTAACTGATTACTGATTACTGAGCTTCTGCTCATATTCTTTCTCCATTTTTGTATGAACCTCCCAGAAGCCTTTTGGTTCATTACCTTCCAATCGATCTATAAGAATTCCCAAGTGTGTATGCCAGCCGCTTGCAACACTGATGAGCACCGCTGGATCATCACCCAATCGTTGATGAGTTAGAGTAAGAAGCACTTTGTTGTTCTGTTTCGAGCTTAATTCAAACGTAACCAGTGATTCCTCTCCTGTTTCTTCACCCCAGGTATAGCTTAATAGGTGAGGGGGATCCCAATCCACAACCCGTCCCTCAAAATAGGTGCCGTCTTCCATGCTTTTATACTTCTCAGGAATTGGATCATCCTTTTCTGAAAGATCCTTATGATGAAATCGCTGTTCAACCTTACCACCAACTTCTGGTTCAACATCTCCTGCGGCCAGCCATTTTGCTTTTAATTCTGATTTTGTCAGATAATCCCACACGCGTTCAATCGGACCGGGAAGGATGCGTTCAAACCGGATGGTTTCGGGTCCGGTGAATGTGCCATATTGATTGTTCATAATTTTAGTGTTTGGAGATCCGTGAAGTCTTGGAAGACTTCGCGGATCTAAATTTAATTCTAATTATTTTCGTAAAATTTTTTCCATCGCTTTTCCTCTTGCTAACTCATCGATCAGCTTGTCGAGATAGCGAATTTCACGCATGGTTGGTTCTTGGATCTCTTCCACCCGAACCCCACAAACCACGCCTTTAATTAAATCCCGTGAAGGATTCATATGCGGTGCTTCTTCAAAAAAAGTCTCAAAATCTGTCTTTTTCTCGATTTGGTCCTCCAACTCCTTCTGACTATATCCGGTTAGCCAGCGAATAATTGTATCGACCTCTTCTTTCGTACGCTCTTTTTTTTCTGCCTTCGCCACATAATGAGGATAGACACTGGCAAAGCTCATGGTATAGATTCGATGCTTTTTTTTTTTTTCTGAATTCATGGTTTATTGCTTTGGATTGAATTGATGAGAGTTTCTTGAAGTTTATCGAGCATAAATGTCCAGCCTTCACGGGTTCGGTCCACATATTCCTCCCACTTCGGATCCATCTCATGCACAAGAATTAACCGGCATCCGTTTTGGGTTGGTTCGATATCAATAGTTACAACGCTTTCATCACTGGCTTCTTCGTCTACGCCCCAGGTAAATACTAAGCGATGTGGCCGCCGGACTTCTCTGTATGTTCCCCTGTGATCTAAATCTTGATCTTCACGCTGCACCACATATGAAAACTGCCCCCCTTCCTCCGGATTGTTTTCCAGCTTGATAATCTCTTCATCTCTCACATCCGGACCAAACATCCATTTGCTCAGAAAATCAGTATCCAGCCAGGCATCAAAGACTTTTTCTGGTTGAAAGCTGAATTCTTTGACAATTTCTACACGAGGTGAGTTACTCATGGTTTATGATCAGCAATTAGATTCAAATTGATTCAAAATTCCAGATAGGCTTTCATATTGGATAGCACGAGAGTCCACCCACCGTTTTGTCCCATCATTAAGTTTATTTTTTCCTCCAGGTTTTTATCCTCCGCAGGAAGCGAGTCCCAAAATCCTTTTTCGATAACACGAAGCAGCATTGTTTCATCGGATTTTGATTCAAAATACATTTCCACAGTGGTCTTCAGATCTCCAAGCTTCCATTTAAGGGAGATAAATTCATTATGATTCACTTCCAGAATGTCTACAGTGTCTTTAACTCCAAACTGTCCCCATTCCCATTCCAGTGTTTTCCCCGGTTCTACGCGTCCACTACCTTTGGTAAACCAGAAGTTTGAGGTGATATCCGGATTGGCCATCGCTTCAAACACCTCGCTAACGGGTTTCCGGATTAGCATTTGAGATTCCACGATTGGATAGTTTTGATAATTCATAGAGTTCGGTTTCTATTCATTATTTTCATCTTCTTTGAGAGCAATTTCAAGAGCATCCAGCTTCTCACTCCAGAATTTCTGATATTTATTCGCCCACTCCGATACGATCTTGAGCTTTCTTACATCTGCGCGGCAATACCGTTTTCTTCCCTTTTTTTGGATGACAACCAACCCACACTCGTTTAAAATTTTGATATGTTTGGATATCGCCGGCCGGCTTATTTCAAACCGATCTGCGACCTCATTCACCGGAAGGGACTGAGTAGCAATCAAATCAATAATTTCTCGCCGGGTGGGGTCGGCAATTGCCTGGAATACATCTCGTTGCATGATTCATAAATTAAAATACGTAACTGAATGGTTACAAATATATACGTAACCGTTTTGTTACGCAAATTAATTTTTTATCAAATTTATAAGACTCAATTGGATAATTGATCGTTATCAAATAAAAAAGTAAATTTTGCACAAATGCTTGTGTGAAATAATGTGTGAGGTGATGATTATGGCTACAAACCTTGATATTGATAATGATTTAATTGTGAAAGCAAAAAAAATTGGAAAGCATAAAACCAAGAAAGAAACGGTTACAAAAGCATTGATGGAGTACATTGAAAGAAGAGAGCAAAAGAAAATTAAAGAGCTTTTTGGAGAAATAGAGTACGATGAAGACTATTCCTACAAAAAACACCGATTTCGTAAATGAAAGTTCTGGTTGATACCTCGGTGTGGTCGATTGCATTACGGCATAGAGTGTCAGTAGAGGGATCTGAAAAAATAAGAGAGGAATTGTATACGCTGATTGATGACTCCAGGGTTGCGATGATTGGTCCGATCCGTCAAGAATTACTTTCTGGTATTAAAACGGAAGCTCAGTTCAATCTTCTGAAAGAGTATTTAAAGCCATTTAAAGACGTAGTTCTTGAAACAGAAGACTACATTTTAGCCGCACAATACTTTAATCGATGCCGTTCTTCGGGAATTCAGGGATCTCACATCGATTTTCTAATCTGTGCGATATCATCAAGAAGGGAATTTCCACTCTTTACCACTGATAAAGATTTTTTGCATTACAAAAAACATCTTGACTTTTCTCTTCTTTAAAAACCATAACCATCGAGAGAACATCTGAAAAT
>CAYRDO010000006.1:16868-39359 GCA_964422985.1 uncultured Rhodohalobacter sp.
TTTATGTAAGACTCATTTTGTAAGCCATCAAGTAAAATGTAAAAATGAAATCGTTGATTTACATTTACTCCTTATGTTTAGTTGTTTCTGTTTTAAAAAATGAAATATGATAATTCCTGAATCAATTTTTTTATGATCCTGAAACCTCAAGCGAATCGATTTATGGTTATTTTTAAAAAGAGGAGCTTCTCGGTTCATAAATAACCAATATTATTTCAAGATCAGCTTGTCGATATAATCGGTGTTGAGGAATGTAGCCCAGTTATGCTTCAAATGTTTGTTACAACAAATTTTGTTTTAACTTTTTCAAGTTGTATAATGGGTGTATGAAAATTGAAAAAGCCATCAAACAGCAAAATTTTGAAAATCCGCAGGCAAAAGCCTGGATGAATCTGATGTACACTTACAATCAGCTGACGGACAAAGTAAATCAGGCGTTTAAGCAGTTTGATATTACGTCTCAGCAGTACAATGTTCTTCGAATTCTTCGGGGAAGAAAAGGAGAGCCTGCGTGCTGTGGTGAGGTAAAAGAGGTAATGCTGGACAAGAATCCTGATCTTACCCGTCTGAGTGATCGGCTTATAAAAAAAGATCTTATTGAACGATCAGTAAACGAGCACAATAGGAGGGAAGTCCAATTGACCATCACCAAAAAGGGTTTAGACCTTTTAGATAAGATGGATCCCGTACTGAAAGAGCACAATCAATTTTTGATGAACCTATCTGATTCGGAAGCTGAACAACTATCAGATTTGATGGATAAACTCAGGCAATAAAAAAATTTATCTAAACATTTGTTTAAACAACTATAGTTATAACATTAATAACAACGCTATGAAAACTGAAACTCAAGTATCACTTTTTGAACCGTTTGAAACGGAAAATTTAAAATTAAATAATCGCATCGTCATGGCACCTATGACTCGCTCCCGGGCTATTGGTTCCATCCCAAACGATTTGATGACTACATATTATAAACAGCGATCCTCTGCAGGATTAATCATAACGGAAGGGGTGGCACCGTCACCCAACGGATTGGGCTATGCACGTATTCCGGGAATTTATAATGATGAACAGGTGGAAGGTTGGAGGAAAATAGCCGATTCTGTACATGAAGAAGGAGGTAAGATCTTTATGCAGATCATGCATACCGGACGAATTGCTCATGCAGCGAATATTCCGGACGGTGCAAAAGTAGTCGGGCCATCTGCAGTTCAGGCAGACTCCCAAATGTGGACAGACGATTCCGGCATGCAACCTCTTCCTGAACCAAAAGCGATGACAGAAGATGAAATCCAGGAAGCGATTTCGGAGTTTACAAAGGCTGCAAAAAATGCTGTGGATGCAGGCCTCGACGGAATTGAACTTCACGGAGCCAATGGATATTTACTCGAACAGTTTTTGAATCCTCATGTGAACGTCCGAACGGATAAGTATGGTGGAAGTGTGAAAAATCGAATTCGGTTTGCTGTGGAAGTAGCTGAATCCGTAGCCAACGAAATTGGACCTGAGAAAACGGGAATCAGGCTTTCTCCATACAATACGTTTAATGATATGCCTGAATATGACGAAACGTTTGAAACGTACGCAACTTTGGTTGAGGAACTGAATAATCTTGATATCGCCTATATCCATTTAGTTGAAACTGCTGCCAGGAATTATGATGATGGTTCGAAATTATTGAATGTACTTGGAGAAAATTTCGAAAACCTCGTGATTGTGAATGGAGGATATGAACGTGAATCTGCCGAAGAAGTTTTAGAAAAGGGACGAGCCGATCTGATCTCTTTCGGAGTACCATTTATCTCCAACCCCGATTTTCCACGAAGATTGGAAGAGGAAATTCCGCTTGCAGAACCGGACAAAAGCACATTTTATTCTGCCGATGAGAAGGGGTATATCGACTACTCGTTTTCAAAAAATTAAGGCACGAAGAGATTTGTAACTTTATGATCCTATACCCATTTTCGTGTAGACAAAATCTCGCGAAATTATGCGGTATATCGCCGATCTGCACGTACATTCTCATTATTCACGCGCCACCAGCAAAAACCTGAATTTGGAGTCGCTCTACCAATGGGCAAAAATCAAAGGGATCAATGTGGTGGGGACCGGGGATTTTACCCATCCGGAGTGGTTTGCCGAACTTAAGGAGAAAATTCAGCCGGATGGGAATGGTTTTTTTACTCTGAAGGATCCTCCAAAAACACCGGGGATACCGGGAATCAAAACGCATGATATTGATGTGCGATTTTGTCTGACGACGGAAATCAGTTCCATTTATAAACATGGTGATCGTGTTAGAAAAAACCATAACCTGGTGTATGCTCACGATTTAGATGCGGTTGCCCGAATCAATCATAAACTCTCGACAATCGGAAATCTTGAAGCCGATGGTCGTCCGATTTTAGGTTTGCCATCCAGAGATTTATTGGAAATTGTTTTAGAAACTTCAGATCGTGCATATCTGATTCCAGCCCACGTCTGGACACCCTGGTTTTCCACCCTCGGATCCAAAGCCGGTTATGACAGCATCGACGCATGTTTTCGTGATTTGAGTGATTATATCTTTGCAGTCGAAACAGGCCTTTCTTCCGATCCCGCCATGAATGGGAAAGTGAGCAGCCTCGATCGGTTTACCCTGATTTCTAATTCCGATGCACATTCTCCATCAAAACTAGGCCGTGAAGCCAATTTGCTGAATACAGAACTCAGTTACGATGCGATGTTCGAGGCTTTCAAAACGGGAGAGGGGTTGTCGGCCACCTACGAGTTTTATCCTGAAGAAGGAAAATATCACCATGACGGTCACCGAAAATGCGGTATTTCTATGGAGCCTAAAGAGACGGAGAAGTACAATGATATCTGTCCCGAATGCGGAAAACCGGTAACAGTCGGTGTGCTTCACAGAGTTGAAGAACTAGCAGATCGTGATGAAACCACAAAGCACTTGGGATTTGAATACATCATTCCATTACCGGAAGTGTTGGGTGAAATTGAGGGTGTCGGTCCAAAGACCAAAACGGTCACAAGAGAATTCCGGAAAGTGATTTCAACATTTGGGAATGAGTTTGATTTGATGAGGGAAATTCCCATCGAAGATATTCACAAAGGAGACGGTCCTGTTTTGGCTGAAGCAATCCGACGAATCCGGGAAAATGAAGTGATTCGGAATCCCGGATTTGATGGTGTATTTGGTGAGATCAAAGTATTCAAAGAAGGGGAGATCGACCGCATCCGAGGACAGATGGGATTCTTTGGACTTGATGAGTGCAGAGTGAAAAAAAAACCCAAAGTTGCCGAGCCAAAAGCTAATTATGAGGAAACTCAAGATCAGGAAATTGAGTCAACCGGATTGAATGAAGATCAGGAAAAAGTTCGACAGTCGTTAACCGGCGCGACGCTCGTAAAGGCAGGTCCCGGGACAGGAAAAACTCACACATTAATTGAGTGGTTGTGCCACCAGGTTGAATCGGGAAATGCAAAACCCAGTGAGATTATTGCGGTTACATTTACCAATAAATCTGCGGATGAATTGCAGAACAGACTGACCGATCGAATTGGCGAAAAGGCGAAACAAATTACTGCCGGAACATTCCATGCATTGGCCTGGAAATGGCTTAAGGAATTCGATACAAAATTGAATACGATATACGATTCGTCGAGCAGAAAAATGATTCTTCGATCGCTTTTTTCTGACCTTAAATCTATTGAGATGAACAAGCTGAATGAAGACCTGATTCGATATCTGGAATTGGGTAAATCTGTATCCAAAGAGACTGAGTCAAAAATCAAAAAGTATCGAAATTATTGTAGTGTTAAAGGCGCTGTTGATCTCTCTGATTTGATTCGAACACTTGTTGAAAAGCTGGAAGAAGAACCTAAATTGTTGAAGAAAATAAGAGACCGATATCGAGTGTTAGCCATCGATGAATTCCAGGATATCAATCCGGTTCAATACAAGTTAATTGAGCTGATAGGACGGGACCAAAATGTTCTTGCAATCGGTGATGCTGACCAATCGATCTATGGATTTCGTGGATCTGATATAGACCTCTTTTTTGATTTTAGTGATGATTTTGACGCAAAGGAAATTTCGCTAAAGCGTAACTATAGATCATCTAAAAAAATTATAGACGGATCCTCTAACGTAATTGATAATAATACATTAAAGAGTGGGCTTAAAATTTTTCCAGATGAGAATCCTGAAGGATCAATACATATTTATGAAGCTGCGAATCCTTTCAAAGAAGCCGATTTCATCCTTGATCAAATCAACAAATATGTAGGCGGGACCGAGAGTCTGACCTCAGGCAAGCACACCGATTCCGAATTCAGGTATGGCTTTGGAGATATTGCCATTTTGTTCCGAACGCGTTCGGTGGGTGAAGCGATTTTTAAGACTGTCTTGAAGTCCGGCATACCGGTCCATTATGGTGACGGAAGTTCTTTTCTTTCTGAGCCGCCTTTTTCTGTGGTGAGCCATCTCCTAAAGCTGTATTTAAAACCAAAAAATATGATTGTACTGAGTGATATTTTGGGAGAAAATTATGACTGGAATCAGATTCAAATTCAATCCTTGGTAAACGAGTTAAACTCCAAAGAAAAAACTCTGTTTGGTAGTGATTTTCAGTTACTTGTTTCGGAGGATTTGCTGAATGATTTGGAAGATTTGAAATCAATGTACAGAGCAATTTCGAAAAGCCTGGAAGCAAATAAAATAGCAGAAGCAGTGGAAAAAATTTGTGATCACTGTCTGTCTGATGATAAACTCTCCGACTCCGAATCTTTGAAGAAAGAAACACTGATTGAACTTGCTGAAGAATCTGATGGCGACGTTGATGATTTCTTAGAACAGATGCAATTGAATCCATACACAGATGCCGGCCGATTGAAATCTGAAAGTGTTCATTTGCTCACATTTCACGCCGCCAAAGGACTCGAGTTTCCGGTTGTATTTTTAGCTGGTGCCGAAGAAGGAATCACACCGCTTGACCGGGATGATATTGACATCGAAGAGGAACGTAGATTGTTCTATGTAGCAATGACTCGGGCCGAAGATGAACTGCAAATCACATCTTCAAAAGAGAGAGTTATTTATGGTGAAAAGGTTGAGAGAGAACCTTCACGATTCATTTCAGAAATTGGCGATGCTCTGATCACGAAAGTTGAGTCTAAAATGTATTCAACTTCTGGTAAGTCATCAGGCTCTAAAAATGAACAGTTAGGGCTTTTTTGAGTTAGCAGCATAGTTAGGAACAAATACGTTACATGGAGCGAAGACGAGAAGTCTGCAATGACACGGCAAGTTTTCGACTTCATTCTTTCGCTATCGCTCAATCACTGCGCTCAAACTGACGTTTAACTAATCGTACAATTATTTAAGCCACATAAACCGTCTTCAAATTCACAAATTCGCGAATTCCCTGTCGTGAAAGTTCTCGTCCGTAACCGCTTGTTTTGATTCCTCCAAAGGGGAGACGCGGATCAGATCGTACAAACTCATTCACAAAACAACATCCGGCTTCCAGTTTTTCAGATGCGATTTTTCGTCCTTTTTCAATATCCTTGGTGAATACAGCGGCACCTAAACCATATTTTGAATCATTGGCCAGTTCAATGGCGTGGTCTTCGTCCTCTGCCTCGATAATCGCGGCAACAGGGCCGAAAATCTCTTCATCAAAAGCCTCCATTCCTTTTTTAACACCCGTGAGAATCGTAGCCGGATACCAGGCCCCGTCCTTATCAGGAATTTCTCCACCAAGAGTACAAACAGCTCCGGCTTCGATACTTTTTTGAACTTGTTCGTGAATATCATCCCGAAGATCGGTGCGAGCCATCGGGCCAAGATTTGTATTTTCATCCGATGGATCCCCCATCTCAAACGTCTTCATTTGTTCGGTAAACAGATGTGTAAACTCTGCAATTACGCTTTTTTCAACGATAAATCGTTTAGCGGCGATACAACTTTGTCCGCTGTTAATCATGCGGCTGGTGGCACATGTTTTGGCGGCCTCTTCCAGGTCGGCGTCGGCCAGAACCACATAGGGATCACTGCCTCCCAATTCGAGAACGGTTTTCTTGATCATCTCTCCGGCTTTCTTCGCCACGGCACTTCCTGCATATTCACTCCCGGTAAGCGTAGCTGCTTTGACTGCCGGATGTTCGAGAAGATCAGGTACTTGATCGCTGTCAATCAGCAACGTTTGGAAAACACCGGCCGGATATCCGGCATCCTTAAATAGTTTTTCAATGGCCATCGCACATTGAGGTACATTGGATGCGTGTTTAAGAAGAGCTGTGTTTCCCGCCATCGTAGCAGGTGCGGCAAACCGAAACACTTGCCAAAAGGGGAAATTCCAGGGCATTACGGCAAGTACGACTCCCAACGGATTATAAGCGAGAAAACTCTCCGAAGCATCTGATTCCACCGGTTCTTCAGATAGAAACTCTTCGGCTTTTTCTGCATAAAAATCACAAACCCAGGCACATTTTTCAGCTTCAGAAACTCCATCTTTGATCGGTTTCCCCATCTCTAAAGTCATAAGTTTGCCGAGTTTTTCTTTCCGCTCACGCAGGAGTTCTCCAACTTTTTTGAGGAGCTCTGCACGTTTCGAAAAAGAAGTTTTTTTCCAGGAATGAAATGTTTCATCAGCTTTTTCAATTGCCATTTTCATGTCGGCATCTGAAAGTCCCTCAAAAGTCTTAATTTTTTCTCCGGTTGCCGGATTTACTGTTTCGTAAGCCATTATTGATTCCTCCAAAAAGTATTCAGTTTGTCAGTTAATTCGTTATTTACATGCGTGGAAATTGGAATCTCAATCACGCATAACTCTTTTTTCTTGATGGTTTGTTTTAGTGTTGAACGCAATTCATCCAAATTTTCAGGGCGATATCCATTGATTCCAAATGATTCTGCATATCGCTTAAAATCCGGATTCTGAATCTTTGTACTGACTGATCGCTGTCGATGCTGGTGCTGCTTCCAGCTAATCAGTCCGTAATCATTATCATTAAAAACAATGTTGATATATCCAACTCCAAGTCGTTTAGCCGTTTCCAGTTCCTGGCTGTTCATCATAAATCCTCCGTCACCCATAACGGACACAATTTGTCGATCTCCATTCAACATTCCTGCAGCTATTCCGCCCGGCAAAGAGATCCCCATGCTGGCTAATCCATTACTGATAATACATCCGTTAGGACAATAGGTAGGATAATTACGTGCGATCCACATTTTATGAGTACCAACATCACTAATCAGCAAAGCATCATCATCCAGAATATCACGCAATTCCATCAATGTACCGGGCACGGTAAACGGATCGCCTTCTTTTAAGCGATAACTGTCAATATCTTTTTTGATTCGATTTCTGATCGGTTCATACCAGTTATTAAATTCAAGATCGGAATCGTTCAGCTTCTTATTGAGCTCCCATATTGCAGCAGAAATATCACCGGTTACTTCAACTTCCGGAGTATAATGGGTGTAGACTTCAGCGGGATCAAAATCGATATGAATGATCGTTTTATCGTTGTCCGGATTCCATTTTTGAGGCGGGTATTCAGCAATATCATATCCAACAGCAATGATTAAATCACTCTCTTCAACCGCCTCAAGTACATAATCTTTAAATCCCAACCCGATGCTAAACAGAGATTGATCGTGTCGATCAGATACGGCACCTTTTCCCATAAAAGTAGATACCACAGGAATATTGTGATGGGTAACGAATTCCGTAAGATGTTTACTGGCAAGTTTTCTAATAGCACCATTTCCGGCAATGATCAGTGGTTTTTCTGCTGATTGAAGAAGTTCGATGGTTTTGCCAATCGCTTTATAATCAGATGAGGGCCGGCGTACCCGTTTTGGCGTGATCGGTTTGTGATTTTCAGCCACTTCCTGAGAAGCCACATCTTCTGAAAGTTCAATGTGCGTGGCTCCCGGTTTTTCCATCTCGGCAATTTTAAACGCTTTACGAACCACTTCCGAGACAACTCTGGGAGAGGGAATATTTCCATTCCATTTTGTAATGGGACGAAATAGATTCAACACATCAATGAGTTGATGGCTTTCATTATGAAGCCGGTCGAGTCCGCCTTGAGCCGTGATTGCTACCATAGGAGATTTATCAAGGTTGGCATCTGCTACCCCCGTGAGAAGATTTGTTGAGCCCGGACCTAAAGTGCTGAGACAAACCCCCGCTTCTCCTGTCAGGCGACCCCAGACGTTGGCAATAAACGCCGCACCTTGTTCATGCCTGCATGGAATAAATTCGATAGATGAGGATTCAAGTGCAAAAAGGAGAGCTTCATTTTCTTCTCCCGGAACTCCAAAAATATGAGTTACACCTTCTGTTTCAAGACATTTAACAAGAAGTTCGGCTACAGTCATAATAAAAACTCACAGCAGCAATTATTTTTCATGCTGCTTTACTCGATTCTTAGTATTTGTTTCTCAAACATTTAAAGCCTGTCAATCGTTTTTAGTTTCGTTGTAATTATTACCCTTGATAGAATATAAATCTGGAGACAAGCTTATTCTAAAATCCTTCATAAAGTTCCGACAAGAATTGTGTTTATGAAAACAGTCATTCAAACATCTGTGAGATAAAAAAATCAACGTTTTTATTTAATAAGTCTTTCTCATTAAAAAGCTTCAGATGCCGACGGTATTTTCCACTTCATTCAAGATAGTTTTCCGGATCAGACATTTTATACCCAAATCCGAATTCAAGTGAGACGTGCTTTTTTCTTATAAAAATTCCGGCAATCAGCTCAGAGTCAACAATGTAAACAAGACCACCATACTTTATTTCTTCATTACGACTGGCTATTCTTCCAGGATCGTCTCTCGCAACGAAATAAGGATCCATCCTTTTTCTGCATCTAAAGCCAGCGATTCCCGGATAAACTGTTCAATTTTGTCTGACCTTGATGATTCCATTTTTAATCAAATAATTGGTTTCAGCCCGTCAATCCACATGCATTGGAAATGCTAAAATACTTTTCTCAAGCAGGCATCTTTTTATATCAGACGAATTCAGGTTGATACCTTCAACCCGAAGTACTTTTTCCCAATCTTCAAGATCTACGCTCCAATCCTGAATTCCACTCATATTATCCAAAATTTCTGAGATAACTTCGACATCACGTTTATCTCTGATGGATGTTGAAAGTACAATAACCTCCTTTTGTAAAGATGATTTCATTTTTTGTTGATAATTATTCATTAGCAATTTCATAGAGATAGTAAATATAGTCTGTTGGCACGCCAGCATGTCCCTGCTGACGAAGCATCGCCGTGATATTTCCCCGGTGATAGGTTCCGTGATTGACAACATGTCTGACCAAATCTGAAACAGGTGTTTCAAGTTTCCCGTAGCGCGGGTGTTCTATTTGGATAACTTTATCGAGATCTTTCACGCCCTCAAAAAAGGATTCGTAATTTTGAATTACATCTTTATATAGGCTCTCCATTCCCTCCATATTTTGGCCGCTACTTTTTTCTTTGATCTGTTTGATGACTTCCATTGTTTTCTCAAACGAGTTGCCGGACATTACGCTCAGCCACATTGCATCAACCTGGTAAATGTGTACAATCACTTCTGAAATTGAAGAAAAAACGCTCTTTATTTCCGTGTTATACACTTCATCGGGCAATTCTTTTAGATGGTTGAAGATTCTTGAGTTTGCCCATTTGTGATAATCGAATAGTTTGACTGTTGGATTTTTCATGATGATAATTTTTCTTGAATGTTCTTGAAACCGCTAAGGCACAAAGGTAGGCTAAGTTTTTTCCTTTGCGTTCTCTGCGCCTTTGCGGTTAATTTTTTTACCGTTCCCAGAAATAGGGCGGTTCAATTCCCAGCGAACGCAGGTACACATATCCCTGTGCGCGATGATGGATTTCGTTATCAATAAAATAAAACAGGTGCCACCAGGTTTGGCCTTCCCACTGGCCAAAAGCTACATCAGTTTCCTGGAATCGTCCATCCGGTATTTGAGTCCAGTATGTATCAATCTGTTCCGTACTCCAGTCCCATAATTCGAGGAGTTGTTTCTTTGTTTCCGGTTTTTTGGAGTTGGCGCCTGCGATCTCACCGAAATCACCCCATTCGCCCGATGCAATTCCTTTAACCCCGGGTGCTGCCATATGAAGTAACTCTAGGGCCATTTCGCCAAAGGGTCTCATACCGCCAATGGAATGACTGAATAATTTATCTTCCGGAAAGGCCTCAATCACCCTTCGTGTGAGGTTTCTGTGTCCCTGCCAGTGCTTTAAAAGCTGGTCTTTTGTGATGGTTTCAGTAGTGGTTTTAATGCTGTTTTCCATAATTGTAGAAATTAGGTTAAGTGGTTAAGAGACAAGGTAAAAGCCACTACTGACAACCCTATGTCAAACAGATTTAAGAAATTTTTCTTTGTGTTATTTGATGTTAAGATGAAATCTCATAATAGGCGTAAAGAGTTTCATATCTATTAAAATTTTATTACTCTTACTTAAAGTAAGAAATGTAAGAATTATGCCCACAGCAACAATTACATCCAAAGGACAAATAACCATTCCCAAAAAAATTCGGGATAAAATGGGGCTTCAGGCAGGTGATGTCTTAAGTTTCGATATAGAATCCGGAGATAAAATTACAATTCGTCCGGAAAGGGGGAGTACGGATGCAGCTTATGGAATTCTGCATCGTGACAATCAGGAAGCACTAACGGTCGAAGAAATGGAAACGGGTGTTGCCGAATATTTTAAAAAGAAATACAAAGCAGAATGAAAGCTGCCGATACGAATGTGATCGTGCGTTTCCTGGTAAAAGACGATGAAAATCAGGCAGCTAGGGTAAAGCAACTGTTAGATGACGGCGAGATTCTGTTTATAAATGAAGTTGTGCTTTCGGAACTGTATTGGGTGCTGATTCACGTATATGAATATTCAAAAAATGATTTTGTGATAGCGATTGATGCACTTCTGGATCTTAGAAATATCCGCTTCTTTGATAAGCAAATCGTGAGTTCTTCATTGGCTGAATATATCCACTCGAATGTGGGTTTTGTGGACTGCCTGATTCATCAAATCAATAAAAAAGAAGAATTGGTTACACTTACCTTCGATAAAAAAGCCTCCCAATTGGAATTGATGAAACTGCTCACTTAAGTATTGATAATTTCCAACCTATCAAATTCATAAAGCAGAAATTTTATTGTTTTCCTCAGTGGCCAATGCTGTCAATATGATGCCTGTAGAGTTTATCCACCAATTCCTTTACTCTTGATTTTACTTTCTCCGGTTTTTTGATAACGATTTTGTCACCCCAAATCAATAGCCAGCGAGACAAATATTCTATCGATGAAGTGAGAAAGGTCATCTCAATTCCACTATCTGTAGCCCGTTCCCAGGCCCATCCGTGCCAGTATTTTTGTTCGCCTACATAGTGTGCATATTCCTGATCAAACCATATAACCACTTCCGTAAGATCTCTTTCCTCATGCAGATTTCGGTCATAAAAATCCTTCAGCGTGTGGCCCGTCGGTTGTCTCATTACAATTCCGGTCGGCTTATATTTTTCAAATCGATCGAGCCGGAACATCCGGTAATCTTCCCTTAATCGGCACCAGGCAGCCAGGTACCAGTGATTGCCCATCAACAATAAACCCAATGGTTCCACTTTTCGATGGGTTTTCTTTTGATTAAGCGGAGCGAAGTAATCGATTTCAACGATCTCTTTTTTGAAGATGGCATTCCGCAGAAAAGCAAAAATTTTGTCATCAGGCTGAGGTGGTTGTCTCTCACTTTGATATTTAAATGTTTGAATACGCTCATCCAGTACCTCAAAGTATTCTTTCTCATCGGGTGGTAAAATGGATCGGATTTTATCAAGCGCTGAAAGGTAGGATTTACCCAGTTCTGTCTGATTCCATTTTTGCATTAACCGCTCGCCGGCCAGGAGGGAGGCGGCTTCATTTTTGTCGAACATCACAGGCGGCAGATGATATCCTTTTACGATGTAATATCCTTCACCCGGCTCCGAACCAATTGGTACACCGGCTTCCTGCAGAGCAACAAGATCGCGGTAGACTGTCCTCTCGCTAATTCCATAACGTTCAGACAAGTCGGCTACAGAAACTCTCTGGCGTCCCTGCAGAAAAATGATGATGGCGGTAAGTCGGTCAATTCGATTCAATGGAAAATAACCGGTTCGTTTTATAATCTATGAACAACAATTTAAAGGTAAGATATTAAAAAGTTTGAGGGTCATATCATGATCCAAAATATTACAGCCATCCCTCAATTTGATGTGTATGATGCTTATAGTGCTCAATCTGAACATCCATCAACTCCCTGTATGCTTCATTTTTTGATGGATCATTCACAGAAATTGAGAGAATTTTCTGATTAAACTGTTTCTGGGCTTCCTTCAATTCATGAATTGTTTCGTCCCAATTCAGGTGGTGGCGTTGATATACAGACTTTTCATTAAACAGGTCAATATCGTGTTCAATTGCAGTATGCCCATTCTCTACCCGTTTAAATTGAAGGATTGTTTCGATCTCCCAACCGGTCATATGAGCCACAACTTGTTTTGGATTCCAATGTCCACAAACACCGGATTTTTCTCTCTTTGACTTTTCCAGGCCATCAACAGTTAGCTTAAATTTATTTTGAAGCTGATTGAGCTGGTGAACTAATTTTTTCCAGGAGTTTGACATTTTCAAATATCAATGACAATCTATCGGTGGAATTATTTTCTTAAAGAAACATACCTTTTGGCAGAGATCACAATGATATTAATCGATAACGTAGTCTTATGTTAGAACAACTGCCTTCCCGTAAACGAATGTATAAAGCACTCGTACAGAACGACTCCTCTTTTGAAGGGATTTTTATCGTTGGTGTAAAGACAACAGGAATTTTTTGTAGACCAACCTGTTCGGCGAGAAAACCGAAACTGGAAAATGTTGAGTTCTTCTCATCACCGAAAGAAGCTCTTGATTCCGGCTACCGACCCTGCAAGCGATGCAAACCTCTGAAAGCCAAAGGAGAAACACCGGAGTGGGTGGATACGATTCTCCAAAAAGTGGAAGAAGATCTCACAAAGAAATGGACCGATGAAGAGATTGATGAACTGGATATCAACCCGAACCGATTGCGCCGATGGTTTAAAAAACATCACGGAACAACGTTTCATGGATACGTTCGATTGAGGCGTTTAGGCAACGCTCTTGGGCAGATCAAACATGGGGAAAATACCACGCAGGTAGCTTATGAGCATGGGTATGAATCCCTCAGCGGATTTCGTGAAGCGATGAAAGAGCTGACCGGAAAACCGGTCAAAAAAGGAAAAGACACAACCGTGATTCATATAAATCGGATCACTACACCGCTTGGGTCTATGTTGATTGGAACTACCGGCGAAGCCCTTTGTCTGCTTGAATTTATAGACCGACGAATGCTGGAAACCCAACTTCAGCGATTGCAAAAATATTACAACTGTACGTTTGTTCCGGGCTCGAATACAATCACAGAACAAACTTCTAATGAAATTGAAGAATATTTTGATGGAGATCGCAAGGAATTTACCGTTCCGTTAGATGTTCCAGGAAGTGATTTTCAACAAAGTGTCTGGAAACAGTTGACGGAGATTCCATACGGAAAAACCCGATCGTACAAAGAACAGGCAATTGCTATTGGAAATCTTAAAGCGATTCGAGCTGTGGCCACGGCAAACGGAGATAACAGGATTGCCATTATCATTCCATGTCATAGAGTAATCGGAAGTGACGGATCACTCACCGGCTACGGAGGCGGACTCTGGAGAAAGAAATATTTGCTGAACCTGGAGAGATCGAATTTGGAAAATATTACGGAGTCAAACGGTCAGACGTCTATGTGGTGATGTTTAATAGTCATCGGATGAGTGTATTAACCTGGTCATATCGATTCGTGTTCGATCACTCATACGATGACTCTTTGCCAGACTGAGATAGCGCAAACGTCCCGCTTGTGCATTGGTCCCGCCAGCAAGAGAAAAACGATCGAGCTATCATGGTGGGATAATTAAGCTTATTTTAGATCCGCGAAGTTTTTAAAAACTTCGCGGATCTGGTCTCTACCCTAAAATTCCCATCCTGGATGCCAACTGGATAGCCTCGGCAGTGTTGGCAACTTCCATCTTCTCAATAATATTCTGTCGATGTGTGTTTACAGTGTGAATACTGATATGAAGTTCATCGGCAATCTGTTTGCTAACATTTCCCTTTGAGATCAGTTGAAGAACTTCTTTTTCCCGATTTGTGAGTTCAAAGAACGAGCTGACTTCCGCAAAAGAAATAATTTCACCCTTTTTTTGATTGACGAGTCGGCTGCTCATTGGTTCCTGTAAATTTTGATTTGGCGACACATCAATAATTGAGAGGGAAAGCCAGATATTTCCATCGGGATCGGTTTCCAGGATTTGATGCTCTTCTTTCATTCTCATCCAGCCATTGTCCGAAGTTTGAATTCGATAATCATTGACAAGTTTATAGTTGTGTAGATGGTTTTTCTTCGTTTTCATCGCCACTTTTAAAAAATAATATCCGGCTTCCATGGCTGTGAAAACATCATCAGGGTGCATTAGCTGATCAAACCCTTCCGGTCCTTCGTGTTTATCATCCGGCAATCCCAACCTTTCGCGATAGGAAGGTGAAAAATAGACATGCGTTTTGCGATTCATATCAAACACAGAGATAGCTGATCTTCCAATTTCATCCAGCTTTTCGAGGTAGGGCCGATGATCATCCAGCACGCTGTAATCAAGCTCATCTTCTTTAAAAGAGATGCTTTCGAGTAATCTGTAATATTTTTTCTGAATCTCCTGCAGTTTGGATGACATAAATACTGATTAATCAGGATTGAATGTTGGAACCGGATCTTTCGAACTTCGTAATCCAATGAAGTTCATTAAAAATGAAAAGATTCCGGATGATAAAAAAGATCATTACAATAGTTTTTATTGGTGTATTTCTGTTGATGCCTTTACTTTCGATGGCTCAAATTCCTACCCAAACCATTCGGGGACCAGTTACGGATGAGGCCTCCGGCGCTTCTATTCCGGGAGTGAGCGTGATTTTGGAGGGTTCAGAACCGCTCAAAGGAACAACTACGGACAGCGATGGCAGTTTCCGATTAACAGGAGTTCCGGTCGGTCGGCAATCGTTTCGATTTTCTTATGTGGGATATGAAACGAAGTTAGTTAGAAATATTATGGTCAGCTCGGCCAGGGAAGTTGTGCTGAATATCACACTTCGGGAATCGGTCACAGAAATGGAAGCGCTGGTGGTTGAGCCGGACAAAGTGAAGAGTCAGCCGATCAACCCGATGGCCGTTTCGAGTGCACGCCAGTTGAGTATGGAGGAAGCTTCCAGATATGCCGGCGGGTTTGACGACCCCGCCCGACTCGCCTCATCCTTTGCGGGAGTGTCCGGAAATTTGGGAGATAACGCGATTGTTATTCGTGGCAATGCTCCAAAGGGAATGTTGTGGCGAATGGAGGGTGTGGCGATTCCAACACCCAGTCATTTTGCAAATGTGGTGACCATCGGCGGAGGCGGAATTACCGCACTTAGCAGTCACATGATTGCAGATTCTGATTTTTATACCGGCGCATTTCCCGCGGAATATGGAAATGCGCTTTCCGGAGTTTTTGATTTGAATCTTCGAAATGGAAATAATCAGCAATACGAACATGCATTTAAAGCGGGGGTGATCGGAATAGATGCGGCATCGGAAGGACCCATTGGCGACGGCGGGGCTTCTTATTTGTTCAACTACAGGATTTCTACATTTTCGCTGATCGCCCCATTGCTTCCGGAAGATGCCGGTACGATTCAATATCAGAATCTGTCATTTAAATTGAATATTCCAACTCAAAAGGCAGGGACATTCTCGTTTTGGGGACTTGGCGCAAATGATCAATCAGGTCAAACAGCAGAAGAGTCGCCTGCCGATTGGACATATAATCAGGATAGGGAAGAGGCGGACAGCCCAACTCGATTCGGAGTTTTGGCGATGAATCACAGGTTTCTGTTGGGGGATGTCGCCTATCTCACAACGAGAATAGCAGCCACCGGAAATGGATTTAAAAGTGAAACGGATCGCTATACTGATGATGGCTCAATCCTTTATCCAAGAGAATATGCTGAAAACGAAGCAGGGCAGTTAACTGCAAAATCGACATTGAATTATAAGTATGGTTCTCATCATACAAATCAAACCGGGTTCGTGGTAAACCGTTTGGGATACGACCAATATATCCGACAGTCTTTGGATCCTGCAGACCCGTTACGAACCATTGTGAATGAAACCGGTCACAGTTATTTGTACCAGGCTTTTTCACAATCAAGGGTTGATGTGAGACAGTTTACAATAACCGGTGGTGTTCACTTTCAGTACTTTGCCTTGACGGACGCGAGTTCTTTCGAGCCAAGGCTTGGTGTTCAATTTCAGTCAGGGGCAAATTCTTATAGTTTATCTTACGGACGCCATTCTCAAACCGAGCCGCTTTCGTTCTACTTTGCACATCCTGAAAACAGTGATCTTGATCTTGCAAGAGCTGATCATTTTGTAGCTGGGTACAAGCGAGTAATCACACCAAATTTTATGGTGAATGTGGAAGGCTATTATCAATGGCTCTCGGATGTGCCGGTCACACCGGATTCCAGTTTTTCGATGATAAACCTGGATCTCGATTGGTTTTTTGATGATCCGTTGGTCAATGAGGGAGCAGGTCGAAACTATGGATTGGAATTGACCCTGGAGCGATATCTGTCAAACGGCTGGTATGGATTGTTGACAGGATCTGTTTTTGATTCCGAATACAAAGGTGGAGATAATATCTGGCGGAGCACCCGGTTTGATCGGGGTTATTCATTTGCTATTCTGGGAGGAAAAGAGTGGGAATTCCGGGGAGAAGACAGGGTTCGGTTTTTGAGTCTTAACGGGCGAATTACTCTGATGGGAGGAGAGCGATATTCACCGGTAGATTTACAAAAATCACATAATGAACGCGAAGTTTTTTATGATGAAGCCAGAGCTTTCTCCCGTCAGGAACCCAATGTTTTATATGCGGATGTGACAATCGAATATCGAAAAAATCGTCAGAATATCAGTACCGTTTGGTCACTTCAGATGATCAATGTGACGGGCTATCAGGAATTTTACGGCTATCGGTATAATCTCCGGGAAAATACAATTGAAGAGGAAAGAGCAACGATTATAATCCCGAATTTGAGTTATAAGATAGAGTTTTAAAGGTGTGAGAAAGGAGACGCTCGCGCTATCAAATAATCAAGCTTTTTTAGATCCGCGAAGTTTTTAAAACTTCGCGGATCTGGTACTAGCTATAATATGAATGAATTCCCGTTTGAAAAGTAAGATCAATTCACCGCCAAAAATTCCTGAACCTGTTTCATTTGAGGTCGTTCATTCTGTGGATCGGAAGAATTGCTGAGCAGTTTGCTATAGTATTCAATTGCCATCCCCTTATTACCGGAAAGCTCTGCAGCTCGTCCAGCTCCATACAAGCTTCGGAATCGGTTGGCGGCATACTCCAGGCTTTTTTGATACTCTTTCAGTGCCTGTTCTTCCTCACCCAACTCCATCAACATGTCTCCCAGAAGTTCCCTTGCCGGCATCACGTGTCCGGGCGTTACGGGGTGTTTGTCAACTGAATCTTCTTTATCTGCCGCTTCGCGCATCAACTGAAGTGCCCGTTCGTTTTCACTCTCAGATAGTGCGAGCCAAGCTTCGACGGTGGTTCGCTGGGCATCGGTAAAAACAGACCAGTAGGTGTCTCCGGCTGCGTTCAGTTGTTCGTACATTTTATCGAGTTCCGCGATAGCTTCCCGGGCGCCTTCTGCATCACCGGATCGCACAGAACCGAGTCCGCGGCCATAATAAAGCATGGATTGGGCAGCTCCCCATTTTTCAAGTGGGAATCCATTTGGTGGCGTTACCGACAATTGAGCGGCTTCAGCCCAATCTTCGCGTTCCAGCAAATAACGAACCTGGGAAGCAGCTACGGCGTAGGCAGTTGCCAATCCGGGCTGGAAGTTCTTTACACTATTCAACTCATCCAGCGCTTCTTTGGCGCGGGTATCTTCACCTTGCTGCAGAGCTGCGTACACAAGATAATCAAGCGCGTGAGCAAAATGCATGGAGGTTTGATCGCCCACCGGTTGTCTCCGGGCAGAATCAGCCGAACGACGGTTCCAATCAATGACATCTTCCCATAACCCTACTCTCACAAAAATATGGCTGGGCATGTGAAGGGCATGAGGTACATCCGGTGCTATTTTATCGTATCTGCGGGCCACTTCAATCGCGCGTGGAGCCAGAACAGGATTATCATATGCGTGAATAGTATAATGAAACAATCCGGGATGTTCGGGAGCTTGTTTATGAAACTCCTCAAGAATTGCACCAATTCGGGCTTGGCTGGTAAACTCAGGATCATTTTTTGGCGCGATGGCAAGTTCGCTCAAACCGTAAAACGCTGCAGCATCGATATCATCCGGGTAGGTTTGATAGAGCTGCTCATATCCCATTTGAAATGCTTTGAGCTGATCGGGATAGGACGTCGTTTCCCAGCTTATAAAAAAGGGTTCAACGGCGTCAATCCAGTTTTGTTCTCTTTCGGTGAGAGAACTGATGTTTTTGGCATCCGCAATGGCCTGCTGACCTTTTTTGAGGGCTTCATCTGAAGGTCGTTCTCCCCAAAGCGGGTGGATAACAGTCATCGCAATTCCCCAGTGAGCCATTGCACAATTTGGGTCGGCTTCTGCCGCAGCTCGGAATTGTTCTTCCGCTTGTTCGTACATCATATGGTGCAAAATGGCCAAGCCGTTAGTAAACGCCTCTTGTGCAGGCTGGTTGCAGGAGACTTCAAAATCAACTTTTCCGTGTTGATTATGGTGCTGTGCCAGGGAAATTTGTCCGGCACTCAAAACAAAAACTAAAATGACGATAATGAGGTTTATAGTTTTCATGACTTTTAAAGTTTAGATTGAAATCGTTTATAACCGAATGCAGATAACTGAAATCCCGGTTTTTTCAATCATGGATTTCAGTAGAAAATTAGATTGCCTGAAATGTTTTTCCAGCTGAAGAAGGATGTATTGTATCTCTGTTTTCCTCTCCGTTATTTATTTCGTGATGGTATACCAGTTGTTCTGAATATCGTGTGAAAGTTTATTCGTTTTTATGGAAGAAAAGCCCGCTCTTTGCAGATATTCACGGGTGGTTTCTTCACCCCACATTGCACCGAGTCCTTCTCCATTCTGTGCGAGCGAAACCGTCATGCAGTGCATACAGGAGATGGTATACAAAAAGGTTCCTATTGGGTGAGTGACATCCTCTTCGAGCCGGCTTGTTCCGCTGATATCCTGCATCAAATAAACGCCGTCAGGTTTGAGCGCCCTGTGAATTCCACGCAGAACACTGAGCGGTTTTCCCTGGTCGTGAATGGCATCGAACGTGGTAATAAAATCGAACTCGTTTTCGGGGGCGGTGTCTTCAAAATCAGAAAGATCTTTCACGATAAATGTCACATTCTTTAAGCCTTTTTCCTTAGCTTCTGCAATGCCTTTCGAGATCGCTTCATTCGATAAATCCATTCCCGTAAAAGCGGATTTTGGAAATAGCGAAGCAAGCCTGTTTAGAATTCGTCCCGATCCGCAGCCTACATCCAGCATTTTAATTCCGGCCTCAAGCTTTTCGGTCAAACCAGGCACAAGCGGCAGAATATGACTTTCCAGGGATGATAAAACAGACTGACCGCTATCTTCGGCCATCACCTCATGAAACCGGTGAAATTTTGAGTAAGGGACACCACCGCCATTTTTAAAGCACTCCAAAATGTCGTCTTCCACTTCGCCCATCACCGACATGTATTGGGTGAACACGGCAATATTATCCGCTCCGGCTTTTCGGGTTAGGCAGGCGGCATGTTCCTTCGGTAAATAATAGGCTTTTTTCTGAGGATCATACTCCACCACTCCGCCGGTGACCATCGCTCCAAGCCATTCTCTCACATACCGTTCATTCAAATGTGATTTTTTTGCGATCTCTTCCGAAGTGGTAAAATCCATTTCAGACATTGCATCAAAGAGTCCCGATCGATGCCCAATCGATGTCATAATAGACAGCGATCCCTTGTTGAGCATGTCAATCAAAGATGAGGAAAATACTTCAAACCGGTTTGTGTTGAAATGCTCTTGACTTTCCATGGTTCACTTGATTTGAATTGAGAGAATGATTGCTGCTTACGGAAACCCATTCCAAACAAATACGTACACAGCGAATATTACGAAGGAAAACTATCTCAAAGCAATAGACTGAAGTTATCAGATAAAAATTTATTTGTGATTATAAAAAGATTAAAGTGCAGCTATTCCGCAGCCAATTCAATCATCTTATTCACAGTCTTCCAATTCCGACCGGTTCCGGGGATACCGATGATTTTTTCTACAAATCCGTTCGAAAAGTTTACTTTTTGATCGGTAATTTTATCGATCAGGCTGAATAGATCCCCATTTACAAATTCGAACATTTCAATGTCGTTACTTTGGTCTACAAGCTTTTTTTGTTTTTCTGGAGAAGGAGGTTCAAGGAAAAATGTAATGTAAAGTCTGAATGGATCTTCATTTTTACCATCAAATGGATTGTTTTTGATGAGTGTTATTAGTTGCTCCCGGGTTCGAATCATAACGGGCACCTCATGACCAAATTCGGATTCTATTTTTTCCTGAATGGATTGACTGAGCAATGTTGGATCACTTTTATCTGAATCAAAAACCACATTTCCGCTTTGGATGTATGTCCGTACATTTTGAAAACCCATGGATACAAGTATTTTTCGAAGGTCACTCATCTTAATCTTTCGATAGCCGCCAACATTAATGGCTCGTAGAAATGCGATATATGTTTTCATAGAAAAATTATCTTTTACTCTTTTTGAATTATTTTGATTTAATTGGGCACTAGTATTGGATAAATAATCAAAAAAATACAATGAAACGATTTCAGTTCTCAATTCTCTCGATCCTTTTAATTGGGTTTTCAGGGTGTACCTGGTCTGATTCTTCTGAAGTTTCTTTTGGCTCGGGCGAAGATTGGTATGAATACCAAGGCGGGCCTGACAGAAATCAATACAGTACGCTGGAGCAGATCAATCGCGAAAATGTGGGCCTACTTGAGGTTGTCTGGGAATATCACACCGGTGATACCGGGCAAGTTCAAACCAATTCCATTGTCGTAAATGATACTCTCTACGGAATGACCGCAACAGTTCAACCATTTGCTCTTAATGCCGCAACGGGTGAAGAATACTGGCGAGAGGAAGGGGAAGGCCCCAATGATTTAAACAGCAATCGTGGAGTTGTCTATTGGAAAGAGGGGAACGACAGTAGAATTCTCTACACACATAATGAATGGCTGTACGCTCTTCATTCTTCTACGGGTGAACCTATTGAATCATTTGGAGATGCTGGACGCGTCAGTTTAAAAGCAGGCCTTGATGAGGATGCCGCCGATAAAATGGTGATGTCCACCACGCCGGGTACGGTTTATGAGGACAAAATTATTATGCCGCTTCGTGTGGGAGAGGGGGCCGGTGCTGCGGATGGCCACGTCCAAGCGTTTAACATAAAAACCGGCGAGATTGAATGGGTTTTTCATACCATTCCAAAACCGGGTGAACTTGGCTACGATACCTGGCCTGAAGGTTCGCATGAGGACCCAGATATTGGAGGCGCGAACAACTGGGCGGGGATGGCTGTAGATCGCGAACGCGGGATTGTATTTATACCAACCGGTTCTGCAGCATATGATTTTTTCGGAGGAAACAGGGAGGGGGCAAACCTTTTTGCAAACACGCTACTGGCTCTTGATGCGGAAACAGGTGAGCGAATTTGGCACTACCAATTTGTGCATCATGATATTCTGGACCGGGACATGCCTGCACCGCCAAACCTGATTACCGTTACGCATAACGGAGAGAAAATTGATGCTGTGGCACAGATCACCAAACAAGGATATGTATTTATGTTTGATCGCGAGACCGGTGAACCTCTTTTTGAGATTGAAGAGCGACCCGTCCCGGACTCAGATATTGCCGCGGAAAAAGCGTGGCCCACACAACCATTTCCTGTAAAACCGGAGCCATATGCGCGGCAAACTTTGACTGAGGAAGACATCAGTCCTTATGCAGAAAATCAGGAAGAGCTTCGGGAGATCGTTCGAAATAGTCGTTCCGAAGGACCTTTTACTCCATTAAGTACTCAGGGAACCATCATCTTTCCCGGTTTGGATGGTGGTGGTGAATGGGGCGGAGCTGCGGCTGATCCCGATGGAATTCTCTATCTCAACAGCAATGAAATGGCTTGGCACATTAGTTTAGCCCCCTCAATGGACGAAGAGGAGATGGCAAGTCTTAGTCTGGGTGCCCG
>CAYRDO010000007.1:0-6578 GCA_964422985.1 uncultured Rhodohalobacter sp.
GAGCTAAATAATCAGGTGTTCGCCGGAATTTATATCAGCGCTCATAATGAGGATGTAGTTGAAACTGCAGTGTTCAAAAATGTCAGAATCACCAAGCCGGCTCCGTCTGATCTGGTTCAATATCAACAGTATTTAGGAAGCCGACTGGAAGTGCTGGATATCGAAACAGGAACACAGAAAGTTCTTCACACCTCAGAACACTCCATACAAGCGCCAAACTGGACGGTAGACGGGGAACGATTGATCTTTAATTCCAATGGCTATCTGTACAATTATTGGTTGGATGATGGTAAAATCACTCATCTGAATACCGGTTTTGCTACGAATAATAACAACGATCATGTTCTCTCTTTTGATGGAACCATGCTCGCCATCAGTCATCACAACGAAGAAGATGATGGAAACTCTACGATTTATACTCTCCCGGTGGATGGAAGTGATCATCCAAAGCAGGTAACTCAATCCGGGTTGGGTGCATCGTATCTGCATGGAATTTCGCCCGATAATCAAACCGTACTTTTTACCGGTAACCGAAATGGACAGTATGACATTTACGCCGCTGATGTAAACACGATGGAAGAGACGCAGCTAACGGATCAGCCAACATTGGATGATGGGTCAGAATATTCACCGGATGGAAAATATATCTACTTCAATTCTAACCGAACCGGAACCATGCAGATTTGGCGAATGGATGCCGATGGCAGTAACCAAACTCAACTTACGTTTGATGAAAACTTAAACGATTGGTTTCCGCACATTTCACCGGATGGTGAGAAAATGGTTTTTATCAGTTATGGAACGGATGTTGCATCGGGAGATCATCCATTTTATAAAAATGTAACACTCCGGATGATGCCGGTTGATGGTGGTGAGCCTGAAATTATTGCGTATTTGTACGGCGGGCAGGGGACGATCAACGTGCCAAGTTGGTCACCGGATAGCAAGAAAATTTCGTTTGTCAGTAATACCGGAAGATTTTATTGATTGTACACCGGACAGCTTGTCCGGCACTGCAATTTATTGGTATGGCGAAGAATCGTGTTTTGGGTTTTGAACGATGTTTAGGTGTTCTGTTTCATACGAATTTATAGATTTGAGTTAATGAGTAACGGGCAAGCTGCCCGTTGAACAATCCACCAGATTTGCATGCCAAGAAAAAGTTAAATCATGCCAAATAACCCAAAACTATTAATCATTGGTAAAGTGTGGCCGGAGCCAAAATCCTCGGCGGCCGGCAGTAGAATGGTGCAGCTCATTCAGCTTTTTCTTAATGATGGCTGGCAGATTACGTTTTCCAGTTCTGCATCCCCGAGTGATTATTCGTTTGATCTTGATGAGATAGGCGTTGAACAGAGACCGATCAAGATCAATGATTCAAGCTTTGATGAGTTTATTAAAGAGTTAAAGCCTCATGTTGTTCTGTTCGATCGGTTTATGATTGAAGAGCAGTTTGGCTGGAGAGTTGCCGAACATTGCCCTGATGCCGTTCGAATCCTTGATACAATTGATCTCCATTGTCTTCGACACGCCCGGCAGGATGCCTGGAAAAAAGGAGATGATTTTCAACCGGAGGACCTCTTGAGCCAAGATCATGCAAAACGGGAAATCGCTAGCATTTTAAGATCAGATTTATCACTTATTATTTCGAATGTTGAGATAAAAATCCTCAAAGAAATTTTTGAGATTGATGAGGCTCTTCTCTTTTATCTGCCTTATTTGTTGGACTTCGAGAATGATCCGATCATGAAAAACCTCCCCGATTTTGAGAATCGTAACGGATTCGTATCAATTGGAAATTTCAAACATGAGCCAAACTGGAATGCTGTTCTTTGGATGAAAGAAGAGATCTGGCCGCTAATCCATAAGCAGCTGCCTGAGGCTAAACTGTTTCTTTACGGCTCATATCCATCCAAAAAAGTATTTCAGATCAGCAATCCGGATGATGGATTTTTGATTAAAGGTCGCGCTAGTGATGCACTTTCTGTCATCAGCAAAGCTAAAGTTTTGTTGGCTCCACTAAGATTTGGAGCAGGATTAAAAGGAAAGTTGGTCGATGCAGCTCTGAGCGGAACGCCAAGCGTGACAACTTCAATCGGATCGGAAGGAATCGAGCTTGGATGTAAATGGAATGGAGTTATCAGCAACGATCCGGAGCAATTCGCCAATGCAGCGGTTCAACTTTATCAGAACAAAGAGGTTTGGGAGACATCACAAAAAACAGGTTATGAATTGCTCAAAAATCGGTTTGATCTGAAAAAATTTGATTCCCGTTTGCTCGAAAAAATTGATGATGTGCGACAAAACCTTGAAAGTCAAAGACGTCAAAATTTCATCGGCGCGATGCTACGGCATCACACCATGAACAGCACAAAGTTCATGAGTCGGTGGATTGAGGAGAAGAACAAGTAGCGATCAGGTTTCAGGTTACAAGCAATACGGGATGGCCCAAACACCACCTTGCTTATGTCTTTACATGATGTTGGACACAAACGAGACGTTTGCGCCATCTTTTTTTCCGGCTGAGGCGAGCCTGGCTACTTTATATAGAAATATCGGTGGGGGGCAATTCATGAATTGCCTTGTGATTTCAACCTGTATCTTGAACCCTGAATCCTGAAACAATTTGTCTTGTCGGGCAAAAAAAGCTACTATTTGTGATCAATAGGGGACTGCAAATATATATGGAGCACCAGCTTTTCCCGCGGATTCTACCAGATTAATTTTCAAATATGGAAGATGTAAATAAAGATCGCCCGAAAGACCCCTACGTTCTCACGAAGGACGACATCAAAGATCCACCGCAAACGTTTCTTGAAACCCTGAAGCATTTAGGACCGGGTTTTGTGATGTCAGCCGCAATCGTAGGTTCTGGTGAATTGATCGCCACAACTACCCTTGGTGCGCGGGCCGGATTTGTGACGTTTTGGGTGATTATTTTGAGTTGCCTGATTAAAGTTACGCTTCAGCTCGAATTCGGCAAACATGCCATTAGCAACGGAGAAACGGTGATGAGTGCCTTCAACCGATTGCCCGGCTGGAACTTCCGGGAGATCAACTGGACAATCTGGACGTGGCTCTTTATTCAGCTTTTTAAACTGTTGCAGGTGGGGGGGATCGTTGGTGGAGTGGCCATCACTATGAATATTTTCTTTCCTTCTTTGAATGTGACGATCTGGACGTTTGTAATTGCAATCACTGCATCACTATTGGTATTTCGCGGATACTATTCTTTTGTTGAGCGATTTTCTCTGGTAATGATCGCTTTCTTTACGGTACTCACATTTCTGTCTGTTTATTTCCTGCAATTCACTGATTTTGCCTACAGCTGGCAAGACATTGCCTACGGACTCGAGTTCAATTTGCCAACGGCAACTGTCGGTGTGGCAATTGCGGCTTTTGGTTTGACAGGAGTTGGCGGGGATGAGATCATGTACTACCATTATTGGTGTATCGAAAAGGGATATGCAGCTTACACTGGTCCTGCGGATCAAACCAAAGAGTGGGTACAAAGAGCGAAAGGTTGGACCAAAGTAATGTACTGGGATGCCGTTTTATCGATGGTCGTCTATACACTGGTCACGGCCGCATTCTATATATTAGGAGCTTCTGTTCTGCATGTTCAGGATCGAATCCCCGAAGGATATCAAATGATTGAAACGCTATCCGGAATGTACACCGAAACGCTTGGACCGGGAGCCAGAAATATATTTTTGGTCTGTGCCGTTGTGGTTCTCTTTTCAACACTTTTCACTGCGCTTGCAAGCTGGACAAGAATTTTCTCGGACGCTTTCTCAAAACTCGGTTTTTTAGATTTTCATGATATTGAACAGCGCCGGAAAGCCATCGCCATTTTCGCTTGGGTGTTTCCGCTGCTTTGGGCATTGATGTTTCTGTTTGTTCAACTGCCTGTCTTGATGGTGATCATCGGCGGATTTTTTACATCCGTACTGCTTTTGATTGTAGTCTTCGCAGCAATTCATTTCAGGTACAGACAACTGAAACCGGAATTAAAACCGGGAATATTTTACGATATCGCCTTTTGGGTGAGTGTCATCGCGATACTTTTAGCGGCGATTTACAGCATCATTCGATTTTTTTGAAATACTTACAAAACATACATAGGTCATTGCAAAGGAATAAAATAACTGCGGCAATCTCCCTTCATCACGGGAATTGAGATTGCTTTGCTCGGCTCGAATTAATATACCGGCTGATGTCAGAAATAACGAGAGTTTGAATACGGCATGGGTGTTTAAAGTTTCTGGGAGTGAAGTTGGATAACGTAGAACTTCATGAGCGAAGTTTTGTAAGGAAATCAAATGGTGTTTTTACTTATCTAATATTTTGAAATTTATCAGTGCAACGTTAGAGTCAGTCATTCAATCTAAACCATTATTATTGATACATATGTACAAGAAAATCTTATTGGCTTTGATCGTAGTGTTCATTGGAATAGACACAGCAGTCTCCCAATATGCCGAGCGTTACCAGGTATTACTTTTCACAAAATCAGTGTCGTATCCTTATCGCCACGATTCCATTTCCAACGGAGTGGAGATGTTCAAAGATCTGAGTAAAAAACATCGGTTTGGTCTTACGTGGACGGCCGACTCGGCCATCTTTGACGACACCGAACGGCTGAATGGCATGGATGTCGTCGTCTTTTTTAACACCTCGGGCGATATCCTGAATGATAGTCAGAAGAAAGGTTTCCAGGATTATATTCATCAAGGTGGAAATTTTGTAGGAATACACGGGGCAACGTTTACTATGATGGACTGGCCCTGGTATATCAATCTGTTGGGAGGAGTATGGAATGAACATCCGGGTCGACACACAGCTGCTGTAAGGGTAGAGGATTCTAATCATCCATCCACTGCTCATCTTCCGTCAACATGGATTGTAACTGATGAATGGTACGACTTCGAGGAATTATCCGAAAACATCACTGTTGCTCTAACAGTGGATGAGGGCACATATCCCGGTGGAAAGATGCCGGATTATCACCCCATTGCATGGTACCAGGATGATTTTGAGGGAGGTCGATCATATTACACACTGCTGGGTCATACCGAGGAGGCGTATGATGACCCCTGGTTTCAGCAGCACATTTTGGGAGCAGTGTGGTGGGCCGCAACCGGAGTAGAATTGGAGCAGGAATGAGGAGGTTGTTCAAGGGATTTATCAATCTGATGTCAGCTTACGTTGGGAAACCAATCTTTTTCTTTATACTGAGTCTTTTATTTCTGAATGCCTGTACTTCAAATGGAGATGATCCATACGTTGATGAATACGGCAATGAAGTCAGTGATGGACGCTTAGAGCTCACCCTGTTTGCCGAAGATCCGGATATCATGACACCCATTGGGATTGCGGTCGATAGTCTGAATCAGATCTTTGTGCTGGAATCTCATACTCACCTCGAACCCTCCGACTACCAAGGCCCGGATGGTGATAGAATTAAAATACTGGTAGATACCAACCAGGACGGTGAGCCCGATTCCAATACGGTTTTTGCAGAAGATTTTGACAAGGGGATGAATATTCGGTTTTCACCAGATGGACACCTGTATCTGGTAGCGGCCGAAGCAGTCTGGATGATTTACGACCACGACGGTGATGGAGTTAGCGATGAACGCAAAAAACTGATCGAGTTTACTGAGCCGAGCAGCGTTTATGCCCACGCGGGACTGATGGGCGTTGCCTTTTCGAACGACGGCTGGATGTATATTACCCGGGGAAATGTAGGAGGCAGCCGGTGGAGACTGGAGGGAACCGATGGCTCATCCATTCAAGGATATGGAGATGGAGGCAATATATTTCGTGCGCGTCCCGATGGATCGCAGTTACAGGAAGTGGCAACAGGTTTTTGGAACCCGTTTGACCTGACTTTTGATGACTACGGGCGCCTTCTGGCAACCGATAATGATCCCGACAGCCGGGGGCCCAATCGTCTGGTGCATATCATCCAGGGTGGCGACTACGGGTATCAATCTCTGTACGGAAACAGTGGGATTCATCCATACTTGGCCTGGAATGGAGAACTGCCCGGAACACTGCCGTACGCAGTCGGCCTTGGGGAAGCGCCGTCAGGGCTGATCAATGCCAGCCAGACATCTTTTCCCGAAGACTATCACGGGCAGATGATTACATCTATTTGGGAAGAGAGTCGGATCGTGCGGATCAACCTTGAACCAAACGGGGCCTATGTTACCGGCAGTACGGATACGATGATCCAGGGAGGCCAGCAGTTTCGTCCTGTATCGTTTGCAGCAGACACTAATGGAGTGATTTATTTCACCGATTGGGTCATTCGGGAATATCCGAATCATGGAAGAGGTCGAATCTGGAAACTTGTAACCAAATCAGATAGTGAAGCTTCTACTCCTCAGGAAAAATATGCAAATCCAAAAGCTGATGAGGGTGTGAAGACGTTAGATAAGATCTATGAAATTTCTTCACCGGATGGTTATCAGGAACTTCAAATTGCATTAACCTCAGAGGATGCGTTCATTCGCAATGCGGCTATTGCGGTCTTGGCCAACCCTGAATTCTACTCTCAGAATGTTGAAGCC
>CAYRDO010000007.1:6588-21956 GCA_964422985.1 uncultured Rhodohalobacter sp.
AACTTCTAACAGACGAAGACATTCGCATTCGCCAATATGCTTTAAAATGGATTGGACAGGCTGGGATGGCTAACCATCGTTCTGATATCGAGAGTGCATTGACAGCCGGAGAGGTGACGGAAGATCTTTTTAAGACATACCTTGCAACGGTCCGTCATTTGCAACCGGAGTTTATCGAGGCTTATCAAAGTCAGTCCGAACCCGAATCAAAACAGATAGAGCGGAATCTTCCACCCGGCTTTATTGAAGATTTTATTCGCGACGAATCAAAGTCCACCGAACTGCGGGCCATGGCGATCAAGTACCTGGAGAACCCCGCTGAAAATGTGGAGTTTCTCATCTCATTGCTGGAACATGAATCTCAGCCCGAATTAAAGCAGGAGGTGGTCAGAACCTTGGCGCTGACTCCTCACCAGGATGTGGCCGGGCCGCTGGTATCGATGGCTCAGGATGAAGAGGCATCTGCTCAACTGCGAGCTGAAGCCATTCTGGCACTCCAAAGACAACCCACAGATGTTTCTCCTGAGGTTATTACTCTTCTGAATGAATCCATCCCGGATATTCAGATTGAAGCTGCTCGATATTTACGCACGAGGCTCTCCAGCGACGGGGTTCGGCGGGCCTTAACTGATTTATATTTATCGACTGATTACGAAACTTTGAAACAGCAGATTTCACTCGCCGTCGGGGATGAACTGGACGGCTCAAAACCACAGCAGCCAACCTCGATAGAGGAGTGGGAGACCGTTCTATCGGAAGCAGGGGATTCGGATCGTGGTCGGCGGGTGTTTTATTCAATCCAGTCTGCGTGCTCGTCCTGCCATGCGGTGAAGGAACGAGGTGGGGATCTCGGCCCGGCACTAACCAATGTAGGGCAATCGAAATCGAGAGACCAATTGATTCAATCCATTCTTGAGCCGTCGGCTGAGATTAGCCCGCAGTGGCAGGGCTGGTTTATTGATCTAAAAGAAGGAAGAAGAGTCAGCGGCCGACAGATCAATGTGGGTTACGACGATATTGAGATCTACACGCAATCCGGAGAGGTACTCAGTTTTGATAAACAGGATGTAGAGGATTATGGTGTGTCTGAGGTCTCACTGATGCCGCCCGGCATGGAATCGCAATTAACGGTCAGTGATATGCGGGATTTAATTTCTTACCTGAAGGAGATAAAATGATTGAAAACATTTCTATTGGAGTAACTTTGTTGGTTATTTGCGTTAGTATTCTTTTTGGTTGCTCAGGGTTGAGTAATGAAGGAGTTACTGTGAAAAACCTAACTGTAGAGTATCTTGAAAATCCAGAAGGAATCGAATCAGAAGTGCCACGATTATCCTGGGAGATTCAATCTGAAAACAGGGATACTCGTCAGATAGCCTATCAAATCCAGGTTTCTACTTCGGAGATGTTCAATGAAGAGGATTTGGTCTGGGATTCAGGCAGGCAGGAATCCGCTCAAACAATAAATATTGAATATGAGGGGGATCCGCTCATTTCCGTAAAACGATATTTCTGGAAAGTTCAGGTTTGGGATCAGGATGGAGAACCGTCCGATTGGAGTGAAACTCAACGTTTTCAGATGGGATTGCTGAATGCTGAAGATTGGCAAGCTCAGTGGATTACCACGCCCGATACTACTGTTTCATCGCCAATGCTACGAAATGAATTTGCGATCGAAAAGGAGATTGAATCAGCAACAGCATTTGTAACGGGAGTCGGCTACTACGAATTCTATTTGAATGGAGAGAAAGTTGGCGATCATGTTCTCGATCCGGGCATGACCGATTTCAGAGACCGCATTCTTTATGAGACTTATGATGTAACCGAGCATCTGAATGAAGGTAGAAATGCGGCCGGTTTTTGGTTGGGGAATGGTGCATTCCGGTTGAAAGCAGAAGAGGGACGTTGGACATGGTACGGGATGAATAATCAATACGGAACCCCGATGGGTATCATGCAGCTCCACATTCAGTATGCAGATGGCTCGGAAGAAGTGATCGGGAGTGACAGTGACTGGACGACAGATGCAAGCCCTATCATCTACAACAATGTCTATGGGGGTGAAGATTATGACGCTCGCCTCGAACAGGACGGCTGGAATACGGTGGGATTTGACGATTCTTCATGGCAATCTGTTGAACTTGTTGAGGATGTTGATGTCATTATGGACTCGCAAGTGATGCCGCCAATTCGTGGGATTGAAACGATCGAGCCGGTCACGCGGACCAATCCCAGCTCAGGAACTTACTTGTATGACCTTAATCAAAATATTCCCGGTTGGTGGAGATTACAGGTAGAGGGTGAGGCCGGAACGGAAATTAAAATTCGCGGAGCGGAAACGCTGAACAACGAACTCTTTCCTAAACCACTTGAAGAAGGAGATAGCCTCAGTACAGATAAACAATATCACGCCAATGTTTGGACAACCTACACCTTAAAAGGGGATGGAGTTGAAACCTACGAACCAAGATTTTTCTACTCCGGTTTTCGATATATCGAAGTTCAGGTGGATAATCCGGAGGCCATTTCATCACTCGAAATTGATGGGCAGGTTGTGCATTCCGACCTGAAAAGGACCAGTTCATTTAGTTCGTCAAATGAACTGTTAAATAAAATTTGTGAGGCGGCGATTTGGTCACAGCGTGGAAATCTGCATGGCTATCCTGAGGATTGTCCGCACAGGGAGAAAGGAGGATACAACGGTGATGGCCAGGTGATCGCAGAAACCTCCATGCATGATTTTGATATGCATGCGCTCTATGCCAAATGGATCAATGATATGAGGGATTCACAGTATGATAATGGCCGTATTCCAAATACCTCACCGTTGATGCTGGGGGGAGTTGGAGGAGGAATTGCGTGGGGAAGCGCCTATATCTTAATACCATGGTGGATGTATCAATACTATGAAGACACTCGACTTCTTGAGCAGCATTACCCCGATATGAAGGAGTACATGACCTATCTTGAAAATCTGGCGGGTGAGAATGATGAAAATCCCGAAGAGGAATATATTATCAATGAATTTGGCGGTTATTGGGATTCGTTGGGTGAGTGGGAAGCACCCGTTCGTGATCGTACGGGACCGGTCAATCCGTTGACAAATACATATTATTGGTACCTTGATGCATTGACATTCGCGGATATCGCGGGGGTATTAGGAAATGAACAAGATCGACAGAACTACCTCTCATTGGCCGATTCCATCAAACAAGCTTTCAATGAGAAATTCTTTCTTGAAGAACAAAATCTCTACGGAACCGAAGAACCTTACCAGGGATATTTGTTATTTGCGTTGAGTGGGGACTTAGTTCCTGAGGAGCATCGGCAGGCCGTTTTGGATAATTTAATCCATGATATTGAAGTCACAAGTGACGGTCATCTTGGAACCGGAATTTTGGGAACAAAACACCTGATCAATGTTCTGCCTGAAGAGGGGAGAGAAGACGTGCTTCATGAGATCGTCACCAAAACCACTTTCCCAAGTTGGGGCTACTGGATTGAAAACGGAGCGACCACACTTTGGGAAAGTTGGAATGCCGAGAGTTCTCACAATCATCAGATGTTCGGGACAGTTAACGAGTACCTTTACAAATATCTGGCAGGAATTCAGGCTCCGACGAATGAAGGTACTTCGGTTGGTTACAAGGAAATTCACATCAGACCATATATTCCGGATGATATGGATTGGGCTGAAGCTTCCATTGAAACGATTCGGGGAACGGTATCATCTAGATGGGAAAAATCAGAGAATGGATTCCACATGGAAATCACCATTCCGGCAAATACAACCGGGAAGGTTAGTATTCCGATGCTTGAATGGCAAGATGTTCAGATATTTGTGGAAGGTGATTCGATTTGGGAAGATGGAGAATTTACAGGCAATGTTGATGGAGTTTCAAATGGCAGGGAAGTAGATGAATCTATTCAGCTGGAGATAGTGTCAGGAAGTTATCTGTTTAAAATAACGGGTGAATGACCGATCAGTTAAGATATTTCCAAAGCTTGATGCTATAAAGATTCGCCAGTCTAAAAACCATTGTGCAGGTGAAAACTTGAGGCTCCTAATCTCAGATCATGTTCAACCGTTAAGCTTCCATCTCTAGCACCTTCTCGGCAGTCATACTATCGGAAATCAGAACATTAATATTTTTTCCGACCAATGCTCCATGAATCACTTTTGCCTTCTTCAGGTCGCCGGCTATTCCTACAACAGTTTCAATCTGCATCATCTCTTCCGGTGATACACCGATCACCAGATCTTTTAATGTGGTATCCACTTCTTTTCCGTTTGAATCATAAAATCGTAGAGCAATATCTCCAATAGCTTCAGAATCAAAGATTTCTTGGCAGATCGATTCAGAAATTTCTTCACTTTTTCCGTTCAAAACAGGATTTGTTTCTAATGCGCCAATCCCCACATAAAGTGAGTCAATTTTTGAAAATAGCTTCAGCGTATTTTTGACCTGTGGATCATCCATCAAAATTTGTTTTGCCTGAACACTTCCAACAATTCCCGGTGTGGGAAGCAGGGTAAGTTTTGCTCCCAAAAGTTGAGATAATCGCCTTGAAATGTCAGCCGCATGGGCTTTCGCTTCCGGCGGACCCACCCCGCCAAGAGCCTGAACTATATGGAGATTATCAATCGGTTTGGGCTGCATTGAATCTACCATGGCCTGTAAAGTAGTTCCCCAGGTGACCCCAATAACATCGCCCTCGTTAACTGTTCTGTCCAGGTATCTTGCTGCAGCCGACCCTATCTGGCGTTTGATCATATCAGCAGATATATCAGAATCAGACTCGACTAAAATGGCTTCTTTTAAACCGAATTTTTTCTCGAGAGCATTTTCAAGTTCTACAAAATTACTGTTTGGCGTCACTACCGTAATCTGAACAATTCCCTGCTTGCGAGCCTGCTTCAACATCCGCGACACTTTAGGACGAGAGAGCCGCAACCGGTCTGCAATCTCTTGTTGATTATACTTCTGATTATAGTACATGGAACTAATTTTACTGAGCAGGCGAACATCAATCGGGTCTTTTGTCCTTGGCATAATTCGGAAAAAATATTTTTTTGAGATGAGAAGTCCTCATCTCGAAATGTCATTGACTTTCAATAACCCTTTTATAAATTAATTACGTCAATTATTCAAGAACGAACAAATGTCCAGAAACAATTTCCTTTAAAGCTACAATCCCTTTCCAGTTCTTGAAAATTAGATACTCAAGGTATTAGTAAGTTCAGTTAATTCCTCATCGGCTAGAAGAGGTTGAGGACAAATTGAACGGGAATTTATCGCTTAAATAAAAAGAGAAATAGACGATCTTGTTGATTAATTTCGTTGGGAATTCAAAAACCTGTAAAAAATGAAAAAACGTTTTAATCATTGGAATAAAAAATGTATATAAATAGGTCTTTTTGACACAATACATTCTACCAACATGATTCGTAACACACATTAATTTTTTTGATCTATGAAGTTCCTTTTTAAATCACTTGCAACTATTGGCTTTTTTGTGGCAGCGCTTTTATTACTTTCATCCTGTTCAAATGAACGGGATGGCGCTCCAAAAGTATTGGTATTCAGTAAAACAGCAGGCTTTCAACACCAATCTATTCCGGCTGGAATCCAGGCTATTCAGCAGTTAGGTGCAGAAAACGGCTTTGAAGTTGATACCACCACAAATGCAAACATGTTTACGGAAGATTCGCTCGCTCAATATTCAGCAGTTGTCTTCCTAAGTACCACCGGTGATGTATTAAATCATTATCAGGAAGCGGATTTTGAACGCTACATCCAGGCCGGCGGCGGGTATGTTGGAATTCACGCTGCAGCCGATACAGAGTATCACTGGGGTTGGTACGGAAAGATGGTCGGCGGGTATTTTTCGGACCATCCGGGGATTAATGATCCACATCCCAATGTTCAAGAGGGAGTTTTAACCGTTGAAGATGCAACTCATTCATCAACAGAATTTTTGCCCGAACAATGGACTCGCACAGATGAGTGGTATAGCTATAAGAACTTTAATGAAGATGTAAATGTGCTTCTCTCTCTCGATGAAGATAGTTACCAGGGGGGCATGGATATGGGATTCCACCCGATTGCTTGGTATCATGATTATGATGGTGGTCGGGCTTTTTATACGGGTTTAGGTCATACTGCGGAATCATATTCGGAGGAAAATTATCTCCAGCATCTGTTAGCTGGAATTCAATATGCTATTGGTGATAATGAGATTCTGGATTATGATGAAGCGGATACTGAAAGAGTTCCGGCAGAAAACCGTTTCTCAAAGACACCACTCGTGCAGGGTGAGTTTTATGAACCCACCGAATTGACGATTCTTCCCAATTTGGATATTCTGATCGCTCAGCGGCGGGGTGAAATTCTTCTGTTTAGCCAGGAAGATTCATCATTGAGCACAGCCGCAGAATTGGATGTTTATCATCAAACGGATGTGCAAGGTGTGAATGCGGAGGAGGGAGTTCTGGGAATCAAAGCCGACCCGAATTTTGAGGAGAATAATCATGTATTTGTGTTTTACAGTCCTGCTGATACATCGGTAAATCGTCTTTCAAGGTTTGTGTTTGATGGTGAACAGCTTGATATGGAATCGGAACAAACCATACTTGAGTTTTATTCTCAGAGACAAATTTGCTGTCATACCGGCGGATCAATCGCATTTGATTCTGATGGTTTACTGTATGTTTCCACGGGTGACAATTCCACTCCATTCAATCAACAAAATAGTCAGTATGTGACGAACGGTTTTGCCCCGCTTGATCAGCGAGAGGGGAGAGAGCAATATAACGCGATGCGGTCATCCGGAAATCCCAATGACCTCCGCGGAAAAATTCTCCGAATTCGCGTAAATGAAGATGGCAGTTACGATATCCCAGAAGGAAATCTCTATGCAGAAGGGCAAGAGGGAACACGCCCTGAAATTTATGTGCAGGGGAACCGTAATCCCTATCGAATTTCTGTGGATCAAAAAACCAATTATCTCTATTGGGGTGAAGTAGGACCGGATGCCAGTAACGACAGTCTGCAAACTCGCGGACCACGTGGATACGATGAGGTAAACCAGGCACGAGAAGCCGGATTTTTTGGCTGGCCGATGTTTATTGGGAATAATTATCCATATGTACGATTTGATTATGAAACCGGTGAATCTGGTGAAGCCTTTGATCCCGAAAACCCGGTGAATGATTACCGGGGCAACACGGGAATGCAAGAATTACCTCCGGCTCAACCCGCATTTATATATTATCCGTATGGAGAGTCACAAGAATTCCCAAGTGTGGGCACAGGCGGCCGAAATGCAATGGCGGGACCGGTTTATTACACCGATATGTATCCCGAAGAAACAAGGCTGCCGGAATATTTCGACGAAAAACTGTTTATCTATGATTGGGTTCGTAACTGGATAAAAGTCGTTACCATGGATGAAAATGGCGACTTTTCCAAGATGGAACCATTTATGCCATCAACAGAATTAAACGCGTTGATCGACTTGGAAGTGGGCCCCGACGGACAGCTCTACCTGCTTGAATACGGCAGCGGATGGTTTCAGCAAAACCCGGATGCAGGCCTTTTTAGAATTGATTTTAATGCCGGAAACCGTCCACCGGTTGTTCGTGACGTGATTGTTGATAAAACCTCAGGAACGCTACCTCTCACCGTTCAGGCAATCGCAGATGCCGGAGATCCTGAAGATACAAAACTGACATACGTATGGGATTTTGGAAACGGCGAAATAATGGAAACCAGCGTACCAGAAGCCGAAGTTACATACGATGAGATTGGTGAGTACAGCATAACAGTTGAAGTTCGAGATCCGCATGGTTTGTCTGGTGTAGGTCAGCCGGTTTCAGTTTATGCCGGAAATGCGGCTCCGGTGGTTGATATCCAAATTGATGGCAACAGTACATTTTACTTCCCGGATACGCCGGTTAGCTATTCTGTAAACATAGAAGATCCGGACGATCCAAACGCGTCTGAAGATCTATCCAACCTCTTTGTAACTGCTGATTATATTGAAGGCAGTGATATGGTTCAGGCCAATCAGGGGCATCAACAAATAGCAAATGTAAACACCGCCCGAACGATGATCGAAACCCTGAATTGCCAGGCTTGCCATGGCATTGATGCGCAATCGATCGGGCCGTCTTATACAGCGGTGGCTGAATTTTATGAAGATTCATCGGATGTAACCTCTTATTTAGTGAATAAGATTATTAACGGTGGTTCCGGGGTTTGGGGAGAAACCGTAATGCCCGGCCATGTAAATCTGAGTGAAGAGGATGCCGAAATGATCGTTGAATGGATTCAGTCATTAAACGATGAAGAAATGGAAGGAAATGAATCCTTACCGGCAGAAGGCACGATTGAGCCAACGCTTGGTAAACAGCCTACTCCAAATGGATTGCTTATTCTTTCAGCTAGTTTCACTGATCAGGGAAGACCTAATGTAAAACCATTAACAGGCAGCACAAGTATCTATCTCCGAAATAATTCAATGACTTTCGATCAGGCATCAAACCTCCAGGAATTCACAACGATGACTTTTGGAGGGAACTTCTTGATGATGGTTCCGGAAGGCAGGGGCTCGTTCAGTTTAAATGACCTCGACCTCACAGGTATTGGAAACATTGTCATTACAACTGCCGCAATGCAGCCACTCACGTATCAGCATCAGTTTGAATTACGGCTTGATTCACCCGATGGAGAAATCATTGGAGAAGCTTCCTATGCACCGGGCGAAGGGTTTTCTCAAAGTGAAGATGGCCCAACATTTCAAAGCTTGACCTTTGATGTATCTCCGGTCACTGACGGTAATGAACATGATCTGTATATCGTTAGTTATCCGCCTGAAGGGGAAACCCCTCGAACATTCGTACTCTCAAATATTCAGTTTAATCCGGCTCAATAAGTTGAGCTGGGTTGATCTGTATGTTCGACCAAACGAAATAGGTTTATAAAGACATGTCAGTTTAGTGCTGATTGGTTTTGTCTTTCTTATAATGAAAGGATGTTATTTTGAGTCCGGATCATCTTCAAGTTTAAAAACGAATGACATCGATTTATGTAGATGGTCGGACTCCTGTATTCTCACGGGTATAAACTGAATGATTGGATTTTTTTGGAGGAGAAATTTTTAGCGGTTTCTGGAAATGATTAAAAATTTTTATAGGTCGATCAATTTATTTAATATCGATTATGAAAATGGACCGAAAAAAATTCCTTCAGTATAGTTCAGCAATGGGCGTGGGTCTGACTTTAAATCCTGCTGAATTACTCTCAGAAAAAAAGAAGTCATCATCTCCGGAAACAATCCAATCCAACGGAAAGAAAGTAGTTGTTGCGGGTGCCGGAATTGCAGGTTTATGCTGTGGTTACGAGCTGATGAAACGAGGCTATGATGTAACAGTATTTGACGCGAGCGGTCGGCACGGTGGCCATGTTTTTACAGGAAGAGACGGGCTGTCTGAAGGGCTTTATGTAGATTACGGTGCTGAAGGGTTTACAAAACCGGGTTATGAAAAATTTTGGGGCTACATTGATGAATTTGATCTGCCTGTTCTTCCGTATCATCACAGGATTAACCGGCTTACCCGAATTGATGATCAGTACTATACTGATGAGCAGATCTGGTCGAGGCAATTTGACAGGGCAAAAGAATTAGGCGGTTTTAATGAGCGAGAAACAGAATTCCTATCCTCAAATCCAATCTGGAATCTTGAATCACTCTATTTGCGACCCTATTGGGAAAAATTTACCAACGACTATAAACCTCTGGGCATAGGCCTCGATCACCTTGATCAAGTTTCCATTTCTGAGATTTATGATCAGGACGGTGCCTCGGCTGCTGCCTTAAATCTGTTGGGAGGAACCAGCACATCCGCGTTGTTCAAGATTTGGCAATCTTACATTTTGCATGCCAGGGGCATCCCGCTCTACCATCCTGACAAACTCTACCGGATAAAGGGTGGAAATCAGAAAATGACAGATGCTTTTGCTTCAAGGCTCGGGTCGAATGTGCAGCTTGGTTGTCGTATTACGGAAGTAGAGCAGGGAAATTCCGGGGTTACTATTGCCTACGAGGAATTTGGTGAGTCTAAAACGATGGAAGCAGATTTCCTGGCGAATTGCCTTCCGGTGCCGGCACTGCGGAATATTCTCTTTTCGCCGGATTTGCCTCCCGAGAAAAGATACATTTTAGAAAATTTGGCTTATGATTCTTATCCGAGATTTGCCTTTCAGGCACGATCAAAATTTTGGCTTGAAGATAATCTGCCTATTGACTTTAATTTTAATCACCCCGGCCTCAACAATATCTGGCAGGTTGCACAAGAAGTAGATACAAGCCGTGTAGTGCTCATGTCAACCGGACCGGCGGGCACTTCACCCTTACGTGCGCTGAATACGTTTAAACAGCTCTATCCGGGAGATTCATCCAACATCACTATCGAGCAGGCCCTTGTAAAAGACTGGACGACAGACCAGTTTGCGCCAAGCTGTGAGAGACTGGCTTTTCCCATCGGAACATTGGCAAACTTTTGGCCACATGTAACCCTGCCATTTGGGAAAATTCATTTTGCCGGATCTTATGCCGACAATAACAACTGGGGAATGGAAGCTGCCACGAACTCAGCAAACAGGGTGGTTAATGAAATTGAGCAGGCCTGAAAATGTTCGGCTAACTGCACATGCGGGATTTTAAAACCAACGATTTTCATTCAATCACTACTTGAAATACCTGTATGTTTGTAAAATCTATTCTATCCCTTATCTGCTTTAGCTTGCCCTTCTTTATTTATAGCCCTGAAGAATTATCCATAAATAGTACGACCGCACCAGAAGTTACTATTGTTGAACCCAAACAGAATATGAAGTTTCAATGGGGTGATCAGGTCAGATACCGCATCGTAGTCTCTGATAAGTATGATGGCGATTCGGAATTTGGAGAAATCAACCCAATGGAAGTGATTTTAGAAACTCAGTTTGTTTCTGAAATGAATGATGTAGAAAGACATAAAAACTTCTCCTCACAGAATCTTCCGGAATATGAAGGGCTCTCACTGTTGAGTAAATCAACCTGTTTTAGCTGTCATGCCGATAAATCTAAGTTGGTTGGCCCATCTTTTTCAGACATTTCAAAAAGATATTCGCAAGATTCAGAATCATTGAACATTCTGTCAAACAGCATAGTGAATGGTTCTTCAGGAAAATGGAGCGATTTTCAAATGCCGCCAAACAGCAATCTCTCTATTGAAGAAGCTAAAAAAATAATTACATACATTCTTCAACAGGGAAGCAATGAGTATAACCGTGTGTATACCGGCCTTGAAGGAGTATTTCGGATTATGGAAAAGCCCGAAGGGACAGAACGCGGGTTTTATGTTTTGACAGCCAGCTACACAAATAATGCGCAAGAGATGAGCCGTGGCCAAGATGCTGTTGTATTAGAAGTCAAATAAAAGGGTCGAAACGTGAGAGAGATGCTTTAAAGTTCTGACCTTTAAGAGAGCCTGACTGTTTTTTTATTTGTTTTATGTATCTCCAAAAAGAGAAATGAATAAAAAATATAAGTGGCTGTCATCTGAAATAAATTGAATTATACAGTGCTAAATCAATACAACTATTTAGGGGATAGGTGTTGACATTCGTGTGAGTTTTTCTAAATTAATAGTAACATTAATTCATTTATGAACATTTGTTCATAAATGAATTTGCATGTTCTGTAGCTTGTAAAGAAAAGTTGGGTCTTTAAGCTGTTGTGAATGTCACCACATCAATATCAAACTTTTTTTATATGAAAAAATATGGAGTTAGCCGATTCTCGTGTCTGGCGGCAATTTTAATCGTGTTCGTTTTTGTCAGTGTACTCAGCAGAAATGCTGATGGATTTCCTATTCAACAAAATGACCAAACCACACAAACAACTCTCACCGAACTACAGACAGAATATACAGATATACCGTTGGGTATTGATGTTGAACATCCGCGATTTAGTTGGCAGATGACAGCACCGGAAGACGGACATGGATACTATCAAAATGCCTATCAAATTGTTGTAACGGATGAAGACGGCAATGAAGTTTGGGATTCAGGACGTGTGGAAAGTGACCTTTCGGTTCACATCGAATATGTCGGCGAAGCACTTGAACCAACCACCCGATACAACTGGGAAGTCACCGTTTGGGATCAGGATGAAAATACCGTTTCTAATTCTTCTTGGTTCGAAACCGGGTTAATGAATCCGGATCCGGACTTGTCTGCATGGGACGGAGCCACATGGATTGGAGGGACAAACGAGGACCGGGTTTTTTATTCCGATTATATCTCCGTCTATAAGATTCGATACAACATCCGCTTGGATGAAGAATCGAATAGCACTCGTGGTGGATTTCTTTTCGGAGCTAATGAAGAGCGTCTGATGAATAGCTCTCTGAATATGATGGGGATTGAGGGTGAACGAGATGAAATATATGTGGAAATAGAACTGGATATTTCTGACGTAGATGGTAGCGAAGATGGCCTGGCAAAACTAAATATCTATCGGGTTGGCTACTCTCCAAATGATTCTCGTGGCGAACCCTTTGAGAGCTTTGATATTCCTCAGAACCTGATCAACAATGAAAACAAGTATCAGTTGCATCAAATTCTGGCTGAAAGCAATTTCGGGGAAATTACATTCTATGTGAATGGGGATCAGGAAGAAAATATTGTATCAGCCCCGGAAGAACAAGAGGAACAGCAGGGAGGATTCGGTGGCCCTAATACATCTGTCAATCTTAACCCGGTTGGTGCCGGTAATAACTTTATTAGTTACCCGATGGCGGCTGAGATTGGTTTCCAGGTTGAGGCTGGTCAGGTTGCTTATTTTTCTGATGTGGAAGTATTGAATTTCCGTTATCCATCCAATGCCATTTTTTCAGAGGATCTTTCCAGCTCAGCTTATGATGGGATATTTGAAGAATTTTCAAGGGAAAGCGGATCAGGTTTCTCTGTTGAAGATGAATCCTACTTATTAGAAGGTGGAAATGATGGGACAAAGATCATCGCTGATCCCACCAGGAACTCCACTCCAATGCTTAGAACAGAATTTAATACCGCCGATAAGCAGATCGAAAAAGCCCGTCTTTATGCAACATCGCGGGGCATCTATGAGATGCACCTGAACGGCGTGAGAGTTGGTGACCGATATTTTACACCCGGTCTCACGCAGTATAATCGCCATCATATGTACCAAACCTATGATGTTACCGATATCATAAATTCCAATGGAGAAAATGCGTTGGGAGCCTGGTTGAGTGAAGGCTGGTGGAGCGGGAATATAACCTACAGCGGAGAGAACTGGAACTTCTTTGGAGACCGGCAGTCTCTGCTTGCCAAGTTGGTTGTGACCTATTCCGACGGAACGACGGATATTATTACTACCAATCCCGATAACTGGTCATATTTCAGTCAAGGACCCATTTTATATGGCAGCTTTTTCCAGGGTGAGGTGTATGATGCCCGAATTGAAAGCGAGATCGATGGATGGAGTACACCTGGTTTTAACGACAGTGACTGGACCGAGACCGTAGAAATCCCTCTTGAAGGGACGGCTTATATGGGGCCATCTACAGAATTTGAAGGAAATACTGAAATGTTCACGTATGACAGCCTTCAGTTTATTGGTCAAATCGGAACAAGCCCCGGAGTGGTAGAGACGCTCACAGCCCGGGCTGTTGAAGAGGTTCGCCCGAATGTTTTTGTCTATGATATGGGCCAGAACATGGTAGGGGTTCCCAGGATCACACTTTCTAATACTACTCCCGGCGATACCCTTGTGATGCGATATGCTGAAGTGCGCTATCCCAACCTTGAAGAGTATGGTGAGAATGTCGGCATGGTAATGATGGAAAATATTCGTGCTGCATTGACACAGGACCGATATATCATGAAAGGTGCTGATAAGGAAGTTTATCAGCCGCGATTTACTTTTCATGGATATCGATATCTCGAAGTGACGGGTATCGATGAACCGATTCCGCTTGAAGATGTGAAGGGTTTGGTCATCAGCTCGGTCGATGAGTTGGCCTCAAATTATGAGACATCCAACGACTTAGTAAACAGGTTATGGGAAAATATCACATGGTCGATGCGGGCCAATTTTCTCTCAATCCCAACAGATACTCCCGCGCGAAATGAGCGTATGGGCTGGGGCGGAGATATTAATGTTTTTGCAAAAGGTGCAACGTACCTGGCAGATATCAATCAATTTATGGATCGGCATATGCTTGCCATACGCGACCTGCAAAATGAGGAAGGTCGGTTCCCGGATGTGGCACCTGTCGGAGGCGGTTTTGGCGGGACGCTTTGGGGCAGTGCAGGAATTATCGTGGCTTGGGAAACCTATCAGCAGTACGGAGATTTAGGCTTGCTTGAAGAGCATTACGATGCGATGAAAGATTATGTTGAATATCTGAATTCAAAAGTCGATCCGGAAACCGGAATTCTGCAGGAGGTGGGACTGGGAGACTGGCTGAGCCCGGAAGGGTTTAAGAACGACAATACGCTACTTTGGTCTGCCTACCATATAAAGGATATCGAGATATTGGCAAAAACGGCTGAACTTCTCAGTCGGTCGGAAGATGCAGTTGAATTTTGGGCTCAGCATGATGAGCGAAAAACACATTTCAATGAAACCTATGTTGATCCCGAGACAACTAAAACGATCCATTCAGGTGAAGGCAGTCCAAGTTTTGGTCCCGGTGGAGCGGGCGGCAGTGCTGAGGCTGGTGAGTTGGTTGATACCCAGGCATCCTACGCAGTACCGCTCGCTTTTGATGTGTTTCGTGATGAATACGAACCTCATGCTGCGGAAAATCTCGCTAAGGCCGTAAGACGCCAGAATGTGGATGCATCGGATAGAGTTCGCCCCGGCTTTTCATTAATGACCGGTTTCATCGGGACAGCATCTCTTAATGAAGCTCTATCAAAACATGGGTATGATGATATCGCGTATCGATTGCTGCAACAGACCACCTATCCGTCATGGCTATACCCGGTGGTGAATGGTGCCACAACTATTTGGGAACGGTTAAATTCATACACTCTTGAAGATGGATTTGGCGGAAACAACAGCATGAACTCTTTCAATCATTATGCTTTCGGAGCAGTGAGTTCCTGGATGTATAATACTTCCCTGGGGATTTCTCGGGATGCAGACATCCCTGCCTTCAAACATTTCATCTTGAAACCCACACCGGATCCAAACGGCATCATGAAATATGCCAAAGGATATTACGACTCCATGTACGGAAGAATAGAAAGCGGCTGGCATGATGAAGATGGTACGTTTTATTACAAAGT
>CAYRDO010000007.1:21966-35292 GCA_964422985.1 uncultured Rhodohalobacter sp.
CCCTTCGGGCATTGGAGACCGGACTGAAAAGGGAGCAGCTGGGTTGATGAAGATGGCATGCTAACCTACAATGTTACAATCCCGGCGAATACAACTGCGACACTGTATCTGCCTGCAAATTCTGAAAAGGACATTATGGAAAGCGGAGATCCGGCAGCCGAGGCAGAAGGAGTTAAATTCATAAGCTTTGAAAATGGCAAGGCAAGCTATGATTTGGTTTCAGGGAGTTATGAGTTTACAATGCCTTGGCAGACATTATATGAGGATGTAATCAGAATGAATCCATTTCAATTGGAATCACAAGATGATTAAACAAAAATGACGTCAAATAATTAAGGAATATTAAAGTAGATATTTGGAGTGGCAACCTCTCTAAAAGAGAAAAGAACCCTCATAATTTAGTTTTTAAAAGAACTTATTTTCGGGGCAAGCCATTTCTGTTCAAATGGTTGAATATTACGAGTAAGAACTGATGAGCAATTTTTTAAAAAAATTAGACGCACGTTTAGATACAATAGATGAATACGAGCAGGAGCCGGTTCCGAAGAATAAACTCAAAGGATGGAAAGGTTTTCTGGGAATGTATGCCGGTGAACATACCGCAGGAACTGAGTTCGTAATCGGACCTCTTTTTGTGGCTCACGGTGTTGGTGCTGTAGATTTGATCTGGGGTTTGATTGCAGGAAATGTGCTCGCTGTTTTGAGTTGGGCTTTTTTATGTGCTCCTGTTGCCGTTAAAACCAAATTGACGCTTTATGAGCAACTCAAGAAAATTTGTGGTCCCAAACTCTCCACACTTTATAATGTGGTAAATGCCCTCATGTTTTGCTTTCTGGCAGGATCGATGATCGCCGTTTCAGCGACTGCGGTAGGTTTACCGTTTGGAATTCCAATGCCGGAATTAGGGGACTGGTTACCAACAAGCGTTGGATGGGTGGTAACTGTTTTTCTTGTCGGTTTGGTGATTACAGTTGTTGCCATTTTAGGATATGATTTTGTAGCCCGCTTCGCGAACATCGCTTTTCCATGGATGATTCTTGTTTTTATCGCAGCCGGGCTTGCTGTTTTACCACAGTTAGGAGTGAATTCACTTTCTGATTTCTGGCCGGTCGCCCAGGAACGAATTTGGACGGGTGTGCCTGCAGAAGGACAGAGTAAATTTACATTCTGGCACGTGATGTTTTTCGCTTGGTTTGCCAACATGGCGATGCATATCGGGATGTCGGATATGTCCATTTTGCGATATGCCAAAAACTGGAAGATGGGTTTTTCATCGGCTACAGGAATGTTTTGCGGGCACTTTATCGCGTGGATGGCGTCCGGAATTTTAACGGCGGCCGCTGCCGGTGCTATTGCTCCCGGAATTATCGCTTACAATAGTGCGGGAGTTGCCGGAGCCATTTGTGTGGTGATTGCGGGATGGACGACGGCCAACCCAACCATATATCGAGCCGGTCTTGCATTTCAATCTGTAACGCCAAATTGGAAACGGTGGAAAGTTACTTTGTTTACAGGATTGGTAACATCCATTGCAGCATGTTTTCCCGCATTGGTGATGCTTCTTCTTGATTTTGTAGCACTGTACGGATTGGTCTTAATGCCAATGGGGGCTGTAATTTTTCTTGATGTGATGGTCTTTCCAAAGATCGGAATGAAGAGCAATATCGCCGAATTGGCAAATCTCGAATTTAATTGGTCTGCCGGGCTTACATGGTTTGTGACTTTGCTACTATGCCTTTTTATTAATTTTTACATGGGTGTTGAGATCTTCTTCCTGGGTCTTCCGGGTTGGTTTATTGCCATTCTGTTGTACTTCGGATTGAGCAAATATTATCAAAATCGAATGAGTAAAACACAGGTTTTTGAAACTGCCTGATCAGAAATAAATTTTTAATCAAAGAAAGAAATCAAAGAAATGAGTAACAGTACTACAGAACATTATTTTAGAACGGTTGAAAGCAGGTGGGATGATGACAAAGCCGATGATATGGATCTGCTTGAACGGCTTGTCTATCGGTCCAATTTGTTGGGCAGCGATGCGTACATCAATAATACGGGTGGTGGAAACACATCCAGTAAATTGAAAGAAACCGATCCCCTAACGGATGAAGAGGTGGAAGTGCTTTGGGTGAAAGGATCGGGCGGAGATCTCCGAACGGCCAAAAAGCCAAACTTTGCTTCATTGTATCAGGAGAAATTGTTGAAGCTTCAGGATGTTTATCACTCTAAAGAAAATACCGGACTGAAAACACCGGCCGAAGATTCCATGACGGAGATGTATCCGCACTGCACGTTTAACCTAAATCCACGTGCGCCATCCATTGATACACCGCTCCATAGTTTTATTCCTTATAAATTTGTGGATCATACACATCCCGTACCGGTCATTGCAATTGCAACGGCAGATAACGGCCCTGAACTAACGAAAAAAATCTACGGCGATGATGTTGTTTGGGTGGATTGGATGCGGCCCGGTTTTGAGTTGGGATTGAAACTCCAGGAAACGATTGAGAACAATCCAGGAATCAAAGGAATTGTTTTGGGCGGCCACGGCCTTATTAACTGGGCAAATGATGATAAGGAGTGTTATGAATTAAGTTTGGAGCTGATCAATCAGGCTGCGGAATATCTTGCCGGGCATGAAAAAGGGGAAGATTCTTATGGTGGGGCTAAGTTTGAATCACTCAAAAAAGAAGAGCGACGTGCAGTTTTAGCTGAAGTTCTTCCATTTTTGCGAGGGCAGGTGAGTCAGCAGAATCAATTCATCGGAACTATTCAGGATGATGATCTGACTCTGCAATTCATTAATTCAAAAGATGCCCCGGATTTAGCTGAATTAGGTACATCGTGTCCGGATCATTTTCTCAGAACGAAAATCAAACCGTTGTATGTAGATTGGAATCCTCAGAAAGATTCATTAGAAGATTTGAAATCTGAGATTACATCCGGTTTAGAAATATACCGCGATGATTATGCGGATTATTACAACAATCACAGTGATGAGGATTCACCCGATATGCGTGATCCCAATCCTACGGTGATTTTGATTCCTGGACTCGGGATGGTTACCTGGGGCAAAAATAAAAGTGAATCACGTGTCACTGCCGAGTTTTATACCGCCGCGATTGGTGTGATGCGAGGAGCTGAATCAGTTGCCAAATACACGGCTATCTCCAAGCAAGAAGCCTATGATATTGAGTACTGGGCACTCGAAGAAGCCAAGTTGCAACGTATGCCTCCCGAAGCTGAACTCTCCCGACAAATCATTGCTGTAATTGGTGCCGGAAGTGGGATAGGGAAAGATTTAGTGCCAAAGTTAATCGACGAAGGGGCAACCGTTGTTGCATTAGATCTCGAAGAAAATGCAGCAAAAGGAACGGCCAAAAAAGTGCTGGATGATATTGGAATGGGAATCGGAGTGGCCGGATCGGATATTAGTGGCTCCGGAGATATCATTGGGTTGGAATGTGATATCACAGATCGAAAATCGGTTCAGGAAGCATTGCACGACATTGTGATTGCCTATGGTGGTCTGGACAACGTGGCCGTTACTGCCGGACTTTACCCAACACCGGATCAGGCCGGAAATGTGAGCGATTCTGCTTGGGATAAGAGTTTCGCCGTGAATGTAAAAGGCAACTTTATCGTAGCCGACGAAGCATCCAAAATCTGGAATGCGCAGAATTTGAAGGGGAGTATGGTCATCACCACCAGTGCCAATGCAGTTGTTCCAAAAGCCGGAAGTTTTGCATATGATACCAGTAAATCGGCTGCGAATCACTTGGTTCGGGAGCTTGCAATTTCACTTGCACCGAATGTACGCGTGAATGGTGTGGCTCCGGCGACCGTCGTTGAGGGAAGCAGCATGTTTCCGCGGGACAGAGTAAAAGCATCGCTTACGAAGTATGGAATTGAATTTTCTGAAGAAGAAAGCACGGAATTGCTTCGTGATAAACTGGCTGAATTCTATGCGAGCCGAACATTAACGAAAAAACCGATCACGCTTGAACAACAAACGGAAGCGATCTATCAATTGCTTAGCTCAAATCTCGAAAATACATCGGGACATATTATCCCTGTGGATGGAGGGTTGAAAGAGGCCTTTTTGAGGTAATCAAAAAAACCAGGCAGACAGTTATGAAAATTCTATTAATCATTTTATCAGCTATCGGACTGGGGCTTACAATTGTTCCGTCAGTTTTGGTATTTATACAGGATATTTCCTTGGAATCTCACAAACAGTTTATGCTTATTGGAATGATTTTGTGGTTTGCCACTGCACCATTTTGGATTAAGGAACAGGAGCTTTAACTGATTTAATACATGAGAATAACCAAAGACCAAATACTCGATCACAATCAGAAGAAGTCGAAGGAACACCAAAACTCGTTTTCCTTTCTGTCCGATCAACTAACATCTCAAAATTTTGATGTGGATGTGCTGGTTGATCAGATTGCATCATTCCAGGTAGCCATTCCAAGCTGGGCATTGGGAGCAGGAGGAACCCGTTTTGGGCGATTTCCAATCGGTGGAGAACCGGGGAATCTCGAAGAAAAAATTGAAGATGTTGGGTTGATTCATTCATTAAACCGGTCCAGCGGAGCTATTTCTCTACACATTCCCTGGGATATTCCGAAAGATTCTGTTGCAATTAAAGAGTTAGTCGATGATCTGGATATTACTTTTGATGCAGTTAATTCCAACACATTCCAGGATCAGAAAGACCAGGAATACTCCTACAAATTTGGCTCTCTTTCTCACACGGATGTTAAGGTCAGAAAACAGGCGATTGATCATAACATTGAAGTGATCAAGTATGGCGAAGCCTTGGGGTCAAAAGCATTGACGGTTTGGCTGGCAGATGGATCCGTATTTCCGGGGCAGCAAAATTTCAGCAAAGCTCTGGAACGCACTCATCAATCTCTCGAAGAAATTTATGATGCTCTGCCAGATGATTGGAACGTGTTGATCGAGTACAAGCCCTACGAACCTAACTTTTACTCCATGGTCATTCCCGATTGGGGAACGTCTTTTTTACTGGCTAATAAACTCGGCGAAAAAGCAAAAACATTGGTCGATTTAGGTCACCATCTGCCCAATACAAATATTGAGCAAATTGTCTCCATTTTATTGATGGAAGGAAAGTTGGGCGGATTCCATTTTAATGATTCAAAGTACGGCGATGATGATTTGACCACCGGCTCCATCAAACCTTATCAACTGTTTTTAATTTTTAATGAACTGGTTGAGGGGACATCCGGAAAAGACGATTTAGAGCAAAATATTTCGTGGATGATTGATGCGAGTCATAACGTAAAAGATCCGCTTGAAGACTTACTGCAATCGGTGGAAGCGATTAAAAAATCTTATGCCCAGGCGCTGTTGATTGATCGAAAGAAACTTTCCGAAGCCCGACAAAACAACGATCCGGTTACGGCTCAGGAATGTTTACAGGAAGCGTTTCAAACAGATGTTCGTCCGCTGCTTCGGGAGGCAAGAATTCGTTCCGGCGCAGCTGCCAATCCGGTTGGATTGTTCAGGGAATTGAACGTCCGCAAAGAATTAATCAACGAACGCGGTTCTGATACGATCGCAACGGGGCTTTAAAAAGGTGAAGCGAGAAAGCTCTCCTCTCGAGAGGAGACAGGTTGATTTTCGTTCAGAAAATCGAGCAGAGGTGTGTTGATGTCGTCGAGACTCGAGTATATCTCTACACACCCCTAAATCCCCTCTCAAGAGGGGACTTCCTTCTCAGTCCCTATTAAAATTTTGAGTGAAACATGCCATCATCCAAACAAGTAACAGCCATCTTCGACATCGGCAAGACGAATAAAAAGTTCTTGTTGTTTGATGAGAATTATGCTGTTATCGAGAAGTATCAAACCAAATTGGAGCAGACTGTAGATAATGATGGCGATTCTTGTGAAGATCTCGAAAAGCTGGAGGCCTGGATCAAGTCTCAATTTCAAGAGGCTAATGAGAAGTATCAAATTCGAGCTTTAAACTTCTCTGCTTATGGTGCAAGTTTCGTTCATATTAATGAAAATGGCAAACCGGCAACTCCTCTTTATAATTATTTGAAGGACTATCCTGACGAACTTTTGAATCAGTTTTTCAATTCAGTCGGAGGAAAAGAGAAATTCTCAATTGAAACGGCCTCGCCACCGATGGGTATGTTGAACTCCGGTCTGCAACTCTATTGGCTGAAGCATCAAAAGCCGGAAATCTTCATGAAAGTTAAGAAGTCCCTTCATTTGCCAAACTATCTGAGTTATTTGGTTACAGGAAAAAGTGCCTCAGAACTGACCAGTATTGGTTGCCATACCGGTTTATGGGATTTTAAGGAGATGGATTATCACGCCTGGCTTGAAGAGGAAAACGTTCAGCATTTGCTTCCGAATTTTCAATCTGTCACACAAGTTGTTGAGGAAAATGTGATCAAGATTGGTCCGGGCATTCATGATAGCTCGGCAGCGCTGGCTCCATATCTCATTGGATTAGACGATCCATTTATGTTGATCTCCACCGGTACCTGGAGCATTAGTTTGAACCCGTTCAATGATGAACCACTGACATTCAAAGAGTTGGAAAAAGATTGTCTGTGCTATCTGGATATTTATGGAAATCAGGTGAAAGCTTCACGACTGTTTTTAGGAGCTGAGTATTCTCATCAAAAGAAAAAAATTATCGAACATTTTTCCGTGAGCGATCACGGATCCTGGATGAATCCGAATGTAGATTTGCTGAATAAATTGATTGAAAATCAAAAGAAGGATCAAAAATTAAAACTTGAAAAAGCACAAAATTCGGGTCCCTATCCTAATAAACAATCCGGGGATTGGCAATTGAACAATTTTTCATCTCCCGAAGAAGCCTATCATCAATTGATGTTGGATTTGGTGTCCATACAGGCGGAATCGATTAAACTTGCCGAGGGATCAAAGGGGGTAGATCAACTTATTATAACCGGTGGATTTAGCCAAAATAAGCTCTTTCGATTACTTTTAGCTTCATTTTTCCCAGAAAAGAAAATTTATACCTCGAAGCTCTCGGATGCATCGGCATTAGGTGCGGCGATGGTGATTAATGAAAAAACAGTTATTGATTCGAAAGCTCGCAATGATTTTGATGAGTTGTTGGGTTTGAAATTAATCGAACCAATGAAAGATTTACATCTTAAAAATTATTTATGGAGGCCATAAAGAGACCTCCAGGGTTTATTGCATAAATGATGGATGATGTAAATTACTGTTCGAAACTTTTTTATGGAAAACCCTGGAGGTTTTTATACTATAGGAACCTATGAAAATTTCTCTATTTATAACCTGCTTTAACGACACGCTTTTTCCTGAAACGGGAAAGGCGATGGTTCGACTTTTAGAAAGGTTGGGGCACACTATTGAATTCCCACTCGAGCAAACCTGTTGTGGTCAGATGCACTACAATACCGGCTACCAGGAGGAGGCGATTCCGCTCGTAGAACGGTTTGTGGATGTATTTTCTGATGCGGAAGCGATTGTGGCGCCATCAGCATCTTGTGTTGGGATGGTTCATGAATTTTATGGAAAAGTGGCGGAGCGGTCCGGCGACAAGGATTTGAAGAAAAAGGTTGAAAGAATCGTCCCGAAAGTGTTTGAACTGAGCCAATTTTTGGTTGAGGAGTTAGGGATCGAAGATGTGGGCGCGTATTATCCGCATCGGGTGACATATCATCCAACGTGCCACTCTTTGAGAATGTTGAAAGTAGGCGATGCACCATTGAAACTCCTCAGAAATGTAAAAGGAATTGATCTTGTAGAACTTCCGGCAGCCGAAGAGTGCTGTGGTTTTGGCGGTACGTTTGCCGTTAAAAATGCGGATACATCCATGGCAATGCTGGGCGACAAAATTCGCCATGTAAAAGAAACCGGAGCCGAAGTTTGTTCCGCCGCTGATAATTCTTGCTTGATGCATATTGGTGGGGCACTAAGCCGACAACGGAGCGGAGTAGAATCGGTTCACATTGCAGAAATTTTAGCCTCAACGGAAGAATAGTCTCCCTTTGAGGGGAGACCGTTCTGATTCTTGAATCAGAACAGAGGGGTGTCAAGTGCGACTCGAAGACCCCTCTGATGGTTTCGCTAAACGCTTCACCATCTGTCCCCTCTCAAGAGGGGAGTTCTAGACGTTTGATTGAAGAAACAACTATGAATAAATCCAAGAACACACCAACATTCGAAGATTCAGCAAAGGCGTACCTTTCGAATACGCAGCTTCGGAAGAATATTGGTCATGCTACGCATACGATTCGTGAAAAGCGAAAGCATGCGGTTGATGAAATGCCGGATTGGGAAAAACTTCGGGAAGCGGGGAGCCAGATTAAGACACGGGTAATGCGTCATCTGGATACCTATCTTCTGCAACTCGAAGAATCTGTTCAAAATGCAGGCGGACAAGTCCATTGGGCGAGAGATGCAGAGGAAGCCAATCGAATTATCGTGGACCTGGTCAAACAGAAGCAGGCTGAAGAAGTTGTAAAAGTTAAATCGATTACAACTGATGAGATCAAACTGAATAAAGCCTTGGCTAAGGAAGGAATTCAGGCGTTAGAGACCGATTTGGCTGAATTGATTGTGCAATTAGCTGAGGATGAGCCTTCACATATTTTGGTTCCGGCAATTCATAAAAATCGTGCTGAAATCCGGGAGCTTTTTCGGAAAAAATTGAATCAAAAAGAGTTAAGCGACCGACCGGAGGATTTGGCTGAAGCAGCTCGATTATATCTTCGTAAGAAATTTTTGAATGCAAAAGTTGGCATCAGCGGGGCAAATTTCGGAGTGGCTGAGACGGGTACGGTTGCCGTTGTGGAATCAGAAGGAAACGGGCGAATGTGTACTACTCTTCCGGATACATTAATTACGGTGATGGGAATCGAAAAGATTATTCCAACGTGGCAGGATTTTGAGGTATTTATGCAATTGCTACCGAGATCATCTACCGCCGAACGAATGAATCCTTATAACTCCTTTTGGACGGGTGTAACTGAAGGCGATGGTCCGGAGGAATTTCATTTGGTTTTACTGGATAATGGCCGAACGAATGTGTTGAAAGATGAAGTCGGTCGGCAAACTCTCCATTGTATTCGATGTAGTGCTTGCCTGAATGTTTGTCCCGTGTATGAACGGACAGGTGGTCATGCTTATAACTCGGTTTATCCCGGACCAATTGGGGCGATTTTGACTCCGCAATTGAAAGGTCTGGAGGATGATGGAGCGGCTTCTCTTCCGTATGCATCCTCACTTTGCGGGGCTTGTTACGAGGTTTGTCCTGTGAAGATCAATATCCCGGAAGTATTGGTTCATCTGCGTGGAAAGATTGTGGATGAGAAAAAACGAAAAGGTGGAATCAAACAAAAAGCTGACCCGGAACATATTGGGATGAAGATGATGGCCCGGGCTTTTCAAAGTCAGGCGAGATATGAACGTGGCCAAAAACTTGCCAGAATTGGCCAAAAACTGTTTATGAAAGATGGCACAATTTCAAAACTGCCGGGAAAACTCTCCGGGTGGACTGCGATGAGGGATCTGAAACCGATCCCAAATCAAACATTCAGAGAATGGTGGAGGAACCGTGATGAGTGACGCAAAATCAGAAATGCTGTCGACGATTCGAAAGGCTTTGACTGAAGTGCCTGATTCGGAAAATCCTGACGATCTTGATTTAAAAAGAGACTATCGGCAGAAAGGTACATTGGCTCAAGATGAAATTGTAGATCTGTTTGCTGAGCGAGTCGGAGAGTATAAGGCGTCGGTTCAACGAGTGAAGGTGAGCAATTTAAAGAAGATTGTTAAGGAGAGTTGCAAAAAAGAGAATGTTAAAAAACTGGTGATTCCAGAAGGTTTTGATAAAGAATTATTGCCGGTAGATCTTGATCCGATTTTTGATGATCCCGATTCGCCACTCACTCATCATGTGTTGGATCAATCCGATGGCGTGATTACAACTTGCGCTTATGCTGTGGCTCAAACCGGAACGATTATCCTTGATGCTGGAGAAGGGCAGGGGAGGCGAGCTTTGACATTGGTTCCTGATTATCATCTCTGTATTGTTCGGGAAGATCAAATAGTGGAGTTGATTCCTGAAGGATTTGCTGCGGTTAAATCAACCGTAAAAAATGAAGGGAGGCCAATTACATTTATTTCTGGCCCGTCGGCAACCTCAGATATTGAACTCAGTCGGGTTGAAGGAGTTCATGGTCCGCGCCGATTAGAAGTGCTGATTGTTGGGGAATGATATTAGTTTTCTAATGGTCCCAGTATCTTTTTAATGCCGTACAGCACAATCACATCATAAATAAAATGGGCGGTCATCGCAGAAATGAGTCCCACATGCATAAATAGTGCTCCTAACATCATACTGAGACCAAAAGTAAAGAGTGAATAAAGAACGTGTGCCGCTGAGTTAAACCGAATGTATCCATGGACAGCAATGAATAGGAGAGAGGTCCACCAAATGCCAATTACAGGCTGAATGGCCCCGCGAAATAAAATCTCTTCAGAAATTCCGGCAATCAGTGACACATACACAATCTCATTGGGCGAGAGAGACATCTCCCGGACCTGACGGATAATTGCGTACTCTTCAAGGATTTTTTTGAAAGCCGGTATTTTAATCAAACCAATTGCGGCTGCGGCAAATAGACCTCCCGATGCGACTCCAATACCAAATTGAAGTAGTGAATTCATTCCATCAAAAAAAAGAACGGCAAGAGAGCTTTCTTGGATATAGTAGATGATGAGGTTTGCAATCAGTAGCCAAATGAGCCCGGAAATCACTGATACTAGCAACAGTTTATGCCCATCAATCCGGGGTTCATCTGTTTGAAATTGATTCATAGGTAACGTCTGATTGCGGAATTATCAGGGTGAGAACTCAATGGTTTGACCAGACTCGGCTGATTTTTTTGCGGTATCCAGAATTTTCATCACGGTTAAATTATTTGTGAGAGATGAAAGATCGGTTTCTTGAACGGTAACATCACCACGAATAACCGCGGCGAAATAGCTGAAAGGATCGTTGTGGGGATAATTTCTTGGGGCTAATGTTGTATTTGTGGGCTGATCATCTTCGTTTTTCAAAACTTTCAAATTTTGACTGTCGAGAGCAAAAGCATATCCATTGGCTCCATACACTTCCATATCTTTTCGATTGTACGGCCAGTTCCACGAAGCCTGAATAATTCCCTGAGTGCCGGGATAAGTGACGATAATCGTGGCCTCGTCATCAACCTTTGGATAGACATCCGGTTTATGAGTTTGAGTGATGGCCGTTACTGATGTCGGTTCTTGTCCATCCATCAACCAGGTAATTAAATTCGCACCGTAACAGCCAAAATCCATGATTGCACCGCCGCCATTCAGAACAGGATCAGTGAGCCATTCGAGGAATTCATCACTCACCCCGATCTCTTTTGGTCCCTGGTGACCGTCGTTTACAATCACTTTTCTGATCTCTCCGAATTGATCATTCTCCTCAAACATCTGCTTTACTTCGTGATTACTGGAATACCAGGTAGTTTCGTAATTGGTAATCAGGTGAATGTTATGTTTCTCAGCGTGATCTTTCATTTGAAGTGCGTGATCATAACTTACAGCGAGCGGTTTCTCTACCATCACATGGATGCCTCTGGGGGCCGCTGCCTGCACCAATTCTAAGTGATCGTAGGTTGATCCGAAAGCACTTACTGCTTCGGGTTGAGTTTCCTCCAACATTTCAGACAAGTCGCTAAAGTGAAGATTCTGATCGAGGTCATACATCTCCTGATAGCGTTGCCAGAGCTGTTCATTCGGTTCATAAATGCCAACAATTTCAATGTCATTCCTGTTGTTATCGCGTCCAAACAGCCAATGGACATGATCGTGCGTTAAACCCGCGACAGATAATTTGAGTGGTTGGGTCTGGTTGGTTTGATGCTCATCGGAAGCATCACCAAATAACTGAATGGCAAGTAGGATAATCAGAAGTAGATAATTCATAGACGTTTTTAGATTTCTTATGATTGCAAGAGAAATCACACATCGAAGGGAAAAGAAAAACAGTTATCCATGTACCAAGTACATTGATGAGCCGGCTTCAGGCGATTTCTAATCAGGTTTACTTGAATATAGATTTTTATAGAGTCCCCAAAGAACAGTACCGCATTGAATGATAAATCGCGAAATAAGCTTGTACTCTTTTGTGGTGAAGACTCTGTTTCTCTTTAAAATGACAAACCCGAAAAGTGGAGTACTTCCCGGAATAACCATGCCGTTTTTGGTAAATGTATCTTTGTCGATTTTAAAAAGTGGCACTCCGGCTTCTGAGCTCAGGCCAAGCTCCTTAGAAGTATCGGCAAAGATGCCCTTATTTTCTGACCGCGGATTATTCGTCATGTAGGGCCGTTTGGTTCGAGCCAATTCACGAAAAGCACGTTCAGAGCTCAGTTCATCAGGGCCGAAATTTTCCGGCTGACGATCTCCGATTGAGAGTATCAGGCTTGGCTTGGACCGCTGGATTTTCCAGAATGAGATATAGTCAATTTCAAAGGAGTTCATCAAACCAACAGCCAGTTTCCTGCAAGCGGAAAAGAAATCTCCATGAACAGATTCAGTTTGAACTTTTTTGATGATATTTCGGAAATTTTCTTTGTACCGATCAGACAGCTTAAATTGTTTGGCTTCCTCAAGTAAATGATTTTCCAGGATCTCTTTAAAATCTTCTTTATTTGAGAATAGAAAATCTTTGGAAACAAATTCTGTAGCTCCAATTTTACGAGCTTCTTCTTCAATATCTTCCGTTGCTTTGCCTGTCATCACGATAACCGGAACACTCCGCATAGCATGGTCTGTCATGATCGATTCCAGCAACTCAATCCCTGAAAGTTCAGGCATCTGAATATCAAGCAACACGAGATTTATGGAATTCTCTGCAGCCATATCTATTCCTTCCTGGGCACTTTTGGCAAACATTAAATTGAAATCTTTACCCAACATCGCTTTAAGCATTACATGGGTAGATTTCTCATCATCAATTACCAAAATAGTCTGTTGCTCCATGTAGATTTACTTTATACCTATAAATTGCCGGCAGTTATTGTTTTGCTAAACTTCTCAATTTTTAACCCCAAGTAGTTAGTAACCAATAATAAGACTTTGGCATTTTTTTTGGTAATTCAACCACTAAAAAGATCATCTTTATTGGGTAAACTGAAGCCGCTGATTTATAAACAAAACAGGCGACTACCGAGTCTCAAGAAAAATAGTAATTCATTGATACGTAACCTCTTGTTAATACAACATCATAGTTAAT
>CAYRDO010000007.1:35302-38661 GCA_964422985.1 uncultured Rhodohalobacter sp.
ATTGGCGAAGAAGTCAGTCAGACGGTTGTGATGGCACGAGGTCCCGAGGAGTCGCCGATGTCTGTTCGGCAGGCCCTCTTGCGGAGACTAGAGGTGTGATCACAATGATATCATCTCTACCCGAAACCGTCTGATAGTTTTGCCCTTCAAGTCGAAGAGGTAGTCCATATCCTCCAAGAACTAAATCTATATCTAAAGGTGTTTGTCCATCTTCTCTCTCAATATTGATTTCAATAGAATTTTCATCATGACGAGTCATCGAAATTTGAATGGTACCTTCATTGTATACGTGCATCTTTCGGGTTTCCCAGCCTTGCCATTGCGGTGGGAGGTGAGGTTCCAGCCTGATTGAGTTGTTGGGAAGATCGGGCTGAAAACCCAACAGATATTGTACCATAGCGGCAGCATTGATTCCAGATTCCCAAGGTCGTAACGTTCCGCTGAATGGTATAATAATTCCATCTTCATGCTCATAATACTCAGCAAACAGACCGGCATCAGAAGCATAGTTTACCATTAGGTCCGCGGCATCATGCATCGCAGGATGTTGACTTCGAGTCAATGCATGAAGAATGTACCCTGGATCCATACCTGCGGTAAAATTATAAACTTCAGGGACAACCCGAACGGGATCGACAAGTTCATTCAGAACAGCATTTAAATTTTGTTGAGGAATCGAATCTAAGGGATCGCTCATATCCAGCCAAAACCAACGAAGCAGGAGATCGAGGGCAGGCCGTCTGTCAATTTCATTTGGATCATCACTGGCTGAACGCGCATAAGCAAAATGATTTTCTTCCGGTAACCAAAGTCGATCCATCATGGCATCCATCGTTTCTGTTTCCAGTTTCTTGAATTCAGATGCATCATCGGTACGACCGAGGGTATCTGCCAGCTCACTCATGAATCGGGCGGCTGAGATGAACAGCAAGTTTGAATCGGTCATTTCAATTCGGTATTCCGGTGCTGTTTGTACTGAATTGGTGTAGGATTCATCACCGGGGGAGGGAAGTAAACCATTTTCATTGATATCCTGAACTCGGAGGTTGTAAGCAAGCCGATCATACAACGGTTTAATCTTGCTGAGATCTCCGGTGGCTTTATAGTAATCTTTCGCCATCAGAATGATGATACTCGGAACCTCCGCCACACTGTGATGCCCATCCAAACTATTAGCTTCAGGATTCCAGATAGTTGGGTCTGGAGGAGTAGGTGTAGTATCATATGCATTTTGGATTCCATACCGATTTTGCATCGCAATGTAGAAAGTGAGGGCACGATAGGCACGTTCATAGTCGTGTTGAGCTAAAAATACCTCGAATGATCCGATCTGATCGCGTACATAGCACATCGGATACATATAGGGTTGGGCAAGAACGCAACCGCTTACAGCCTGTGTGGCGCGCGCGAGAGAGCTTGTTGATTGAATGATTGTTGTAAATGGGTCTTCACTAGTGTCTTTTCGTTGAATAAGTGGCTCCGGAAGCGACGATTGACTTTCTTCCGCTACTTGATTGATGTCTCTCTGAGTCCAGTTAGACAGCTCGTCTAAAACGTTTGAATAGATCAAATCCTGTTGACCGGCGGCGGTGACCAGCCAAATTCCAAACTCTTTGGTAGCTCCGGGCTCAAGGCGACCTAAGTCAATTTCCATTCCTGATTCATTGACCTCAATATTTACGGACGGATCATCAGATACTGCGGTTGTAGCCAACGCTCTTGATGGGAACATCTCTTCATAATCTTCATCCGTTGGGATGGGGGTAGAGATCTCTTGCCAGAGTGCCCGCGGTGCTCCTTCCAGCACAATTGCATTTGATTGTTCATCGACTCGGAGTAAATTTTCTTGCGATACAGATGCGCGTTGATTTTCGAGGGGTTCACCGTTCCACGATCCGAACGGAGCGCTGTTTCTTGGATCCGGATGAACCGGAATAAAGAGGTTGACGTCAGCATCATTCGAGTCTTCCGATAAAGTGATTTTGACCTTCCTTAAAAGCACCGGTTGATCCTCTACAATGATGTCTGTAATCCCAGATTTTAGCTGTTCATTTTCCGAGTGAACTTGCCAAAAAGGTTGGCCGGATTTGGGGCTTAAAACCGACTCTGAATTCCAACTTTTTTCAACGCCATTTACCTCCGGTTTGAGCTCCCACCCATACCCCAAATTCCCAACAGAGTAGAGGGGGCCGTTGACCCACGCAAGCCGTGTAAGGGAGATAGGTTCATCTTGCAAAAATGACTTACCCGATCGCGTCAATGTTTGACCCAATCCGCCCACTGTATAGATGTGTCCGTTGCCTGTTACATACCCATCGTGCCGGTCCGTTCGATGCCAATCATCCACACCGAGATCGACATTTTTTTGTTGTGAAAAGAGATCAGCTGGAAGAAATATGGCTTGCAAGAGGAGCAGTGTAACAAAAACGGAAAATGAGGATGGTAAAAAACCGCGAAAATTGGTCAACCTAAATAATTTAATCTTCAAAATAATTTAAATGTTTAAATTTAATTAACTGTTGCACAACAGTTTAAGTTATATAATATAGAATTATTATGAAGTCTTCATAATCATATAAAATCCACTATCATGACAAAATGTACGGAATTATGGTAACGATTTCATAAATGAATAAGAAGAGCTTATAATAGGTAAAACAGAACTTTTTGCAGAACAGGAGGGTGAGTATGAATAGAAAAAATCAGTCTCGCTTGATTAGCACAAGTGTTATATCGTCGCTCTGTGGAGTACCTTCTGCATGCTCCCGAACGTCGTCCAAAATTAAAGATCCAATTTCCGAAGCCGACTTATCGAGGTTCCTTCGAACGAGTTTTTGGAGACGATTTGAACCATACATTTCCATATCAGAATTCATGGCTTCAGAGATGCCATCACTGAATAAAAGTAAGAGGTCTCCGGAGTCTAATTGGACGGTTTCTTGGGAGTAATCTGAGTCCTCAAAAATTCCTAAAATCAGGCCGGTAGATTCGAGCTGAATTGGGTCCTGATTTTTCCTGAAAAGTAACGGGCAATCATGACCTCCATTGGTGTATTTTATCTGACCGGTTTTAGGATCTAAAGCGCCGTAAACCATGGTGGCAAACTTGGTTGATTCCGTACTTCGGTAGAGCAGTTTATTGGTGCGGGTGATGCACACAGCACAGTCGTCATTAACAAGAACCTGGCTTCGAAATGTGGCCTGAAGATTAGCCATCAACATGGCAGCCGAGATACCTTTTCCGGTAATGTCTCCAATACAAAAGGCAAGTCTGTCACCAGAAATCGGAACGAAATCATAATAATCACCACCCACAGATTTGGCTGGAATGTTTGTTGCAAAAAGTTGATAACCGGGGAT
>CAYRDO010000008.1:0-37980 GCA_964422985.1 uncultured Rhodohalobacter sp.
AGTTTTGGGTGCATCCGTCTCAGATATTTTAACACTGCTCACCACAGATTTTGTGAAGCTCGTAGCGATCGCTTTCATCATCGCCATTCCAGTGGGATGGATTGTGATGAATAGCTGGCTGAATAACTTCGCCTATCATACAAATTTAGGAGTATCTGTATTCTTGGGAGCCGGTGTGTTGGCATTATTACTGAGCGTTGTAACCATTAGTTGGCAAGCCATCCGTGCCGCGTTAACAAATCCCGTAGAAAGTTTAAGAAATGAATAGGCTGATTCGTGGCCAGTTGTTAGTTGTAAGCAACAACCTAAACCACCAACTACTGACAATTAACAAGATATAAAGTCATGCTAAAAAACTACTTCAAAATTGCGTTCAGAAACCTGTTTAAGCATAAGGTGTACTCGTTTATCAACATATTTGGCCTGGCGGTTGGAATTGGCTGTTGTTTGTTGATTGGCCTATATGTTCAAAATGAGTGGAGTTATGATGAATTTCATTCCAATTCGGATCGGTTGTACCGGGCCTGGTCTCATGAAGATTATGGAAATGATGAGATCTATTTTAATTCTAATACGCCCATGATTCTTGCATCCACGCTCGAGAATAATATTCCCGAGGTAGAAATAACAACGCGATTCAGTAACATAAACAGTCTTGCAAAGCGACCTGATCAAGATGAGTCAACATCAGCGGTTATCTCAATGGTGGATCCATCCTTTTTTGATATGTTTGATTTTTCGCTTTTACAAGGCAATCCGAATTCTGTTTTTGAGAATCCAGGTTCTATCGTGCTCACTCAAGAAGCAGTAAGCCAATATTTTGGGGATCAGGATCCACTTCAAAAACTATTGATCTTACAGATTGGCGAAGAGTTCGAGGATTTTATTGTAACCGGGGTTATTCAAGATCCTCCTGTGAATTCCAGCATCCAATTTGATTTTCTGATTCCATACTCAAACAGTCCCACAATATTTAGTGAGGATGCTCACACATCGTGGTTTAACGTCTCCCCGGAAACGTATGTAATGCTTGATGAAAATACTCAAGCCAATGAATTGGAGTCGAAGCTGGCATCGATGATGGTAAGCGTTTTAGGTGAACGCTATGGCGATGAATTTAATCAAGGCGATTTAGTTTATACAGTTGGTTTGCAACCCATCACAGATATTCATTTGAATACAGATATCCCCGTTGGCATAGCTCCAGTCAGCGATCCTACCTATTCCTATATTTTAGGTGCCATTGCCATTCTTGTACTGTTAATAGCGTGTGTGAATTTTATGACATTGTCGTTGAGCCGATCTACTTCCAGGGCTAAAGAAGTTGGTATTCGCAAAACAATTGGTGCCGAACGTCAACATCTTATGTACCAATTTTGGGGTGAAGCGTTCTTGATGACAACCATCGCTCTCGGCATAGGAATATTTATTGCCGAATTATTATTGCCTCAATTTAATGCTCTGTCAGGCACCGAATTGCAACTGTTTTTTAGTTTTAATCTCCTGATTGCACTGTTCAGTACCGCACTTGTGATCAGTCTTATTTCGGGAATTTATCCCGCACTAATTTTATCCGGTTTTAAACCCGTTCAAATCCTCAAAGGACAATTAAAAGTTACAGGGGATAAAAACCTGTTTCGGCAGTCTATGGTTGTATTTCAATTTACACTCTCAATTGCACTTATTGCCGGGACGTTGATTATTGGAAACCAACTTGATTATATGAGATCAAAAGATCTTGGATATCAAAAAGACCAGGTTGTAGTTCTGAATACAGATATGAATGCGGGGCCCGATACCCCCTTTATGAGTGTGATTGAAAATGCAAACCAGTTGAAAGATCGTTTGGAATCAGAGCTATCAGGCTCCTCAGAGATTTCGCAAATGAGCATGTCGTCATTCACTCCCGTTCAAACCGGAGGATGGATAGGAGCAGATTTCAGAGAGTCAAATGATCGAAGACGTGAATTCCATTTCAATATCGTGGATCATGATTTTGCCGATACATATGGGATTCAAATTGTCAATGGCCGTGATTTTTCTGAGGAAAATCCATCAGATCAACAGCGGGCAATTCTTGTAAACCAGGCTTTGGTGGATGATTATGGCTGGGAAAATCCTATTGGGATGAGACTGCCGGGACCCAATTTTGAGGACCACGAGATCGTGGGCGTCGTTGAAAATTTTAATTATGAGTCGCTTCATAAAACGGTCGAACCACTGGTTTTAACCATCAATCCCGGATTAATATTTAGTGGGGTTGATAATATCAACTTCTTTGCATCTCCAACCCCGCGTATTTCCGTTCAATTCGCATCACAGGATCTTCCCGAACTGATGGAGCGAATTGAGGAGAGTTGGGCAAGAGCAGCCGGTGAATCTCCATTTAATTACACGTTTGTTGATCAGGCCGTTGATAGCCAATATCGCCAAGAACAGCGCTTAAGCCAGATTGTTCTGTTTGGTTCTATCCTCGCAATTGTCATAGCATGCCTTGGACTTTTCGGGTTAGCTTCTTTAATGATTGTACGCCGAACAAAAGAAATTGGAGTCCGTAAAGTGCTGGGTGCATCCTCATCCAATATTGTTTTATTAGTGAATAAGGAATTCACAAAACTTGTTGGAATTGCATTCTTTATAGCCGTACCCATTGTATGGTATATCATGAGCAGATGGTTGCAAAATTTTGCCTACAGAATTGATATCGGATTAGGTATTATCCTTTTGGCCGGACTATCAGCGTTGGTTGTGGCATGGGTGACGGTGAGTTATCAATCTGTAAAAGCCACATTGGTTAATCCAGTTGAAAGTTTAAGGAGTGAATGAGTTGGTTAGTGGTCGGTTGCAAAATCAGCCACAAAGAACAACAAACCACTAACTACAAACAACAAATAAATCTATGATTCAACTAAAAAATATCTACAAATACATCGACAAAAGGTTTCAACGAACATTCATCCTGAAAGATGTGAGTTTTGAGGTAAAGGAGGGGGAATTCATCACCATTATGGGGCCGAGCGGGGCAGGGAAATCAACCCTGTTGAATATTCTTGGTTTTCTGGATGATGCTTCCGAAGGCGAATATCTTTTCCTGCATGAGCCGGTTCACAACCTTAGTGAAAAGAGAAAATCAGACTATCATAAATCACATATCGGCTTTGTCTTCCAGGCGTATCACTTGATTGATGAGCTGACCGTTTATGAAAACATCGAGATGCCACTTTTGTATCGAAAAGTAAAATCCAAGCAGCGCAAAGCGATGGTAGCAGAGATGCTGGATCGGTTCAACATTGTTGCAAAAAAAGATTTGTTTCCGCCGCAACTTTCCGGAGGTCAGCAGCAAGTGGTAGGAGTTGCCCGGGCGATCATTGGCAGTCCAAAATTACTTTTGGCAGACGAACCGACGGGAAATCTCCACTCCGAACAAAGCGAAGAGATTATGGAGATGTTTAAAAAATTAAATGACGATGGCGTCACAATCATCCAGGTTACACACTCTGAAAAAATGGCTGGGTACGGAAATCGAATCGTCAATTTGAAAGATGGGGTTTTGGTTGAGAAAGATCCGTATGAAGAGGAATTCGATAACTAAATAATAAATCCTTTTGTTGCCTTTATGAGATTTTGATTGTTATTTAATTTCAGATATTAATTATTAATTCACCTCTTTAAGAACCGTTACGTTTATGAATCTATCAATTTTAATGGCGGCGGCCAGTGGATTAGTGATCGGCAACAGTTTGTTTTTTGGTGCCTATATTTGGGGCCTTGATAACAAGAATAAACAGTCCAACCATTTATTAGCACTTCTTCTGTTTGCCCTGGCTTTGCGAATAAGCAAATCCGTTATCATTATCATGTTTCCAAATTCGCCGGAAATATTTCCAGCAATAGGCCTGACTGGAATGGCTGCAATTGGCCCTTTTTTGTATTTATATTTACAATCTATTCATCAATCCTCATTTACATTCGATAAGAAAAAATTTCTGCATCTGTTGCCGTCTCTTTTAATCGTGATTTCTTTGCCTCTGCCATTTGTAAATGATGAGGTCATTTACAGGTTTTACCAATTGGTAGTGATGCAAATTTTTGTCTATATAATCTATTCATTCAGCCTGCATCGAACATACTCTTTAAAAAATCAATCAGACAGTTTAAAACAGAAATGGGGATATATTCTTTTGAGCGGCACATTTATAATTTGGTCTGCTTTTTTTGCTCAGCTGATTGCGGATACATTCATTCTGTATCTGACGGCCACAATCATTGCTGCATTCGTTTTGTATGGTGTTAGTTTTTGGGCGATGAAAAATCGATTGAGTTTCAGGAAATCCGGCCGACTGGATAAATTAAATGGAGATGCGGAGGCACTTGCTCAGAAAATTCGAAAGATCATGGAAAATGATAAGCTTTATAAGGACCCGGATTTAACACTGAATAAGTTTTCTGATGCGGTGAAGAGCCAGTCGTATCTTGTTTCGCTTGTGATCAATGAAAAATTTAATATGAGTTTTCCCGAGCTAATAAATACGTATCGTATCGAAGAGGCCAAATCGAGATTGAAATCGAGAGAAGATCAACATTTAAGTGTTGAATCCATTGCATACGACAGCGGATTTAATTCCATCTCTTCGTTTTACAGTTCATTTAAAAAACTATGCTACACAACCCCAGCTGATTACAGGAAAGAACATACCGGATCATAAAAGGTTATGTTGAATTGATGACTCCTCTATCAATTCAGTTTGATGATTGAGCCGCTTCAAACAGTAGTTCTAATTGTTTAAAGCCATGCTTGCGGGTATAATTCAGCCAGGAATTTAATAAGGATTCAGCCAGTTTATTCCGCCCCCTTTTTTTAAGAATTTTGGCATTTGTGATAGCAGAAATACAACGTGTTTCCAACGAAATGTAGTTGTGACGTGGATTATTCAGTATCTTTAACTGTTGATTCGCCGCTTCAATTTGTCCATTTTCCAAATAGTACGATGCCAACAGGCTACGACCATGCATTTCGTAAAAAACCTCACTCTGTTTTAGCCAATCAACAGCCTCTTCAAGCAGCTTAATTGCCTCTTTTTTTTGACCTGATGTCCAAAGGAATTTTGAGTAATAAACATCGAATACATAGCCGTCGCGATCATCAATTTCGCCACGCCAACTCTTACCAATCTGGTATTGCCCAGCGGCTGCATCTAAGTTACCCAATTCCATCAATGTTTCACCAAGCTGAAAAGCAGTCTCTACAACTGCATGCCGATCTTCTTCAATCAAGGCCTGGGTCAATGCCATTTTTCCATACTTCAACGAGGACTCTAAATCATATTTTAGACGGTACTGCCATGTAAGATTCATCAATGTATACCATCGGCCGTTGTTTTCTTCCATTTTTGCATAGTGAGTATTGGCAAAATTCATGAGACTCATCGTACTGTCAACAGGAACTGAGCCGGCAACGGTTAAATCATATCCCAGGTTATTATACACAGCCGCTTTTTGTTGTTCACTGCCAACACTGTTGATCAGATGAAAAAGGTGGGTTTGTTGGCTTAGGGTTTTATAAAAATCGGTCTCTGCCATGAAATAAGTATATACCAAAAAGTTGCGCATTCGATACTCAAGTTCTTTGTCTCCAAAAATTTGAGCAAGTAGAGCAGCGTTTTCAGCATGTTGCCTTGCCAAATCAGAAGAATTGGTTTGAGAATAGGCTCTGGCAAGATGATAAAGAGACAGAATTTCTTCTTCTTGATTGAAAGTTGTGCGACTCAAAGCAAGTGCCTCATCAAGTTTCTTAATAGCCAAACCTGGATCCTTTTCAATCAGATGAATCTGAGCACTCATGCGAAGCGCCTTGATTTGGGTTTTCGGATTGTCTGCACTTACTAATGGTTCATTAAGTTCAATTGTTTCACTATAACGTTGACTCTTCATGAGATTTTCGGCGGTGTCTAAAATAATTACATGGTCGGATGTATCCTGAGCCTGAGTCAGAACAGGTAAAACTGAATAGAGAAGAATTAGAGGGATGAATAAATGTTTCAAAGCGGTGATATGAGATTTCTATTTCTGTAAATCTATCTGTATTGCCCTATAAATCTTTCAAAATTTAGAAACCGGCATTCCGGATTTGTGAATCAGGAATACCGATTTATAAATGAACATCATTTTAGTGTCGCAGTCATGCATATTCTGAACGATAGAAGATCCTCTTAAAGGACACCGATAAAGAAAATGACACAAAGATTCTTCACTCTGACTCTTTTTTTGTTCTCCGGATTGATGACAGGTAACGTACAGGTTAGCGATACACCCTCCATAACAATTCAGCGAATTGACAGGCCGATTACGCTGGATGGTTTTAGCGACGATGCTGCATGGCAGTCCATAGAACCTTTACCAGTTTCAATGCTCTATCCAACATACCAGGGCGAGATGACCGAGCATACAGAAATTCGGATATCCTATGATGATGAATATTTTTACGCGTCAATTCGTGCATACCACTCGAATCCCGAAAATTTGAGGGCTAATACCTATGTACGAGATCGCTGGGGCGAGGATGAAGAGTTTACAGTAATTCTGGACACTTTTTACGACCGGGAAAACGCCATGATGTTTATGGTGAATCCAACTGGTAACAGGATCGATTTTTTGTTGTTTAATGATGCTGAACCAAATCAGGGATCATACCTGAACAGAGACTGGAATACATTTTGGGATGCGGAAGCAGTCATTACGGATGACGGTTGGTTTGCAGAAATGCGAATCCCGTTTTCTAGCTTACAGTTTAATGTTGAGGATAATGGTAATGTAATAATGGGATTAAAAGTGTACCGATGGATACCTGGCAAATATGAGAATCATCATTTCCCGCCGACGTCTCCAAGTTTAAGAAATCCCTATTTGAAGCCATCCACAGCCCAAACAATTGTGCTGAATGGGATCGAAAATAAACGTCCGTTTTATATCACTCCTTACTTTCTTGGAGGAGTGGAGCAAAATCATACCCTGAATTCTTCAGAAACAAGTTATCAAAGAGATGATGAGTTGATAGCTGAAATTGGTGGAGATTTGAAATATTCACTTACAAATAACCTTACTCTGGATGTAACAGTAAATACTGATTTTGCCCAGGTAGAAGCCGATAATGAACAAGTAAATCTTTCCAGGTTTCCATTGTTTTTTCCAGAAAAGCGCCAGTTTTTCCAGGAACGATCCGGCATTTTTGAATTCGATACAGGAGGGCGTACATCACTGTTTTTTAGCAGACGAATTGGTTTAGATCTTCAGGGGAATCCAGTACCCATCATAGGGGGAGCTCGTGTAGCGGGAAGAGCTGGAAATTGGGATATCGGCTTATTAAACATGCAAACAGCTGACAGCCCGAATCTTCCTTCAGAAAATTTTGGAGTTTTACGGTTTCGCCGGGGAATAATCAACGAGGATTCATTTATGGGAGGAATGTATACCCATAGAGTAGGAGCAAACGGAGACGTTAATATTGGCTACGGCGCTGATGCCGGCCTGCAAATTACCCCAAATGATTATTTAATTCTTCGATGGGCTCAAACGTACGATGATCAGGCAAGCTTGAGTTTGCAGTCAGGTCGTTTTCGCGGCCGATTGGAGCGATCGCGGCTGGAAGGAATCGGGTATTATGTAGATGGAATCTGGTCTGGCAAGGATTACACTCCGGATCTTGGATTTATTACAGCCCGGAATTTCACCCAGGTAACTTCGGAAGTTTCATTCGGTGTTTTGCCGGGTGTTGAATCCAGACTTCGAAGTTACCGTGGATTGGTTTGGGGAAATGCAAGATTCAGGAACGATGAGGAAATTGCAGAACTGCTTAGTGCGAGTACGGTATTTCTCTACGAATTCAAAAGTGGTAATGGAGGTGTAATCTGGCAAAATTTGACATTTGAAGACTTACCAGAACCTATCATCTTATCTGATGATGCCAGAATACCGATGGGCCGTTACATCTTTTATACTTTTGGGCTTGATTTCAATACAACCCCGGGTTATTTGCTTAGAGGAAATGCTAACCTGGAAATTGGTTCCTTTTATGATGGCAATAAAATAACTTTCAATATCGGGCCGACGTGGAATGTGTCAGGACATCTGGAATTAGGCGCTGTTTACACGTTAAATGAAATCAATTTTTCAGATCGTGATCAACACTTTACCTCTCATGTTATTCGACTGAGGTCACTTCTCTCTCTGAACACTCATTTTTCGGTCCAAACATTCATTCAGTTTAACAATACTCGAGATGCTCTTTTGGCCAATGCTCGTCTTCGATACAACTTCTCAGAAGGAAACGATCTTTGGTTGGTGTATAACGATGGATTCAACACGAATCGTGGAGAGTTTGAACCCCGGTTACCAGTATCAAGTTTAAGAACTATTCTGTTGAAATATACCCACACTTTTCAAATTTGAATCCAAAATATGAGACAGAAATTGAAAAGGCTTCTAGCTGCCGATAGACTGAAAACATTTTTAGAAGACAGCGCTAAGCTACTTTTGCGATTGCTTTTTGGTTTGTCATTAGCAGTCAATCACGGATGGCCAACGATTACTGGCGTACTGTCTGGTAATACAGATTTTCCGGATCCGTTAGGAATAGGTCCTGAGTTATCAATGGCAATGGCTGGATTCGCTGAATTTGTATGTGCGCTATTTGTAGTTGGAGGTCTTTTTACCAGAATTTCAGTCATGCCAATTCTGATAAATTTTTCAGTGGCTTTTTTCATTTTTCATGCGAGTGATCCTTTTGGGAGAAAGGAACTTGCATATATGTATCTTTCCTCAATGTCGGTAATCCTGTTATTGGGACCCGGTAAATTTTCATTGGATTACTTGTTGCAGCAAAAAAATTAAGACCTATAAAACCTGAGATTGCTATGACAATATCTATGTGATGAATAACTCATTTCCTAAAAAACCGCAACGTTGCAATCCTGGCATTCTCTTTGATTTTGCATCCTGCAACAGGTACGTGAAAATACATACTGAGATCCTCGAGGTCATCTTCTGCAGAAATATAGAGTGTGTTGATAAAGATGCCTGATTTTTCTGCGTGAATATGAGGTGTAATGACTGCGATCATATCTTCAGGCACTTCAACGGACTCATTAAAGACCGCTTTGTAGGTATCAATTTTCAAGTCCCACCAGCCGTATGAATCGTTTGGGTTTAGCTTCTCGGGATTGATAGGTTCCGATTTAGCCGGTGTAAATTCACTTCCGCCAAAGTCTAAAGAACCAGCCCCGGTCAGGCGATGAACTTCAGCAACTGTCAAATCAAGGTGTTGCTCGTGCAACTGCGTGTCTTCATGAATAATATTATCCGTCAGATCCAAAATATCGTCAGATGATAGTAACTTCATGGCGTGTAAATATTTATCAGTTCAATTTTCTCTACTTATCTTAACAAATGTAAACCGTCACTTCATTCAATCGTTAAGATCTGTTACATTCTTGATCTGTGAGAATCAGTAAAAAACCATCGAGTTTCAGTATGGGATTTTTTTCAAACCTGTTTTCAAATAATCATCATTCAAAACAAGCAGCTCCGGAGGTTGATCTCGAACGAATCCTATCCAATATAGAAGAGAGGGAAAAAACGAAGAATATTCCGCTTGGAAAGAAGATCTACGATTTTGAGTACGGCGAACTTCAGGTTCGCTTTGATCGTGATATTACACACAACGGACGAATCTGTATTTTCCAGGGGAAGGAACGCTTGTATAGCTTTACGGTTTTTGCGAAAGAGGGTGAATACGATATTTTAAAAAATGCTTTAGAATCGGCTATCGGCTTTTTGAAGAGCGATCAGAGTATCAAAAATTTACCTGATAACGATGTTTTAAAGGGTTTTTATCATCACCATTAAATCAATATTTATGATCCGAATCTCAACAGTTATTGCCATCCTCTTGCTTTTGTCGTCTTCTTTGTTAGCTCAGCCAAAAGCTGTGGAAGTGGCGCGGGAATACAGAAACCAGCATTCTCATTCTATCCTTGAAACTCATTTTGAGTTGATTCGGATTCCGAATGTGGCCTCTGATTTGCCGAATATCCAGAGAAATGCAGAGGCGATTATGGCAGAGTTTGAAGAGCGCGGTGCAGTGATGGAACTCCTCACATTGGAGGGCCAACCTGATGTACCGCCGGTTATTTTTGGTGAAATGAATACTCCCGGAGCCGATCGAACTTTGATTATTTACGTCCACTACGATGGCCAGCCGGCGGATCCAAATAACTGGACACACGCACCTTGGGAACCCACACTCTATTCAGCATCGATGGAAGATGGCGGAGAGCCGATTGACTTTCCTCAAGCCGATGAACCGATCAATCCTGACTGGCGGATTTATGGGCGTTCCGCATCAGACGATAAAGCCCCCTTCGCAGCGATTCTGGCAACGCTGGATGCTTTTCAACAAAATGATATTAAACTTACATCGAATCTGAAGTTCTTTTTTGATGGTGAAGAGGAGATAGGCTCACCGAATGTGCGCCAGATTTTGAAACAAAACAAAGAGAAATTGGAGGGTGATCTCTGGCTCTTTTTTGATGGTCCGATGCATCAAAGCGGACGGCCGCAGGTTGTTTTTGGTGTGCGTGGTGTGACTGGGTTGGAGGTGACTGTGTATGGCCCTTCGCGTCCGTTGCATAGCGGTCATTATGGCGGATGGTCACCGGTACCGGGACAGATGCTTGCCAATCTTCTCGCTAGTATGAAAAATGAAACGGGCGAAATTTTGGTTGAGGATTTCAATGAAACCACGGCTCCCATCACCGAAGCAGATAAAGAAGCGTTTGCTACACTCCCCGATGTAGATGATGAAATTCGTGCAGATCTCGGATTGACATGGACGGAGCATGAAGGCCGGTCACTTATTGAAAGTTATATGTATCCAACTCTTACCATTCGGGGTTTATCAAGTGGGAATACAGGAGAATTGGCTCGAAATGTAATTCCGACAACTGCGACTGCTGCTTTGGGAATTCGCCTTGCCAAAGGAAATGATCCGGAGGATATGAAAGACAAAGTGGAAGCTCATATTCGTGATCAGGGATATCATATTGTTCGGGAAGATCCCGATATGGAGACGCGGCTGCAGCATCAGAAAATTGCCAAAGTTACGAGGGGAATCGGCTACCCGGCAATGCGAACATCGGTTGATAATCCCATGACTCAGCAAATTGTGGATGCAATCAAACGAGCAACGTCAGATGATCTGATTTTATATCCAACGATGGGAGGCACGCTTCCGCTTTATCATTTTGAACAGATCATGCAAAAACCGATTGTGATTGTTCCGATAGCCAATCACGATAATAATCAGCATGCGCCGGATGAAAATATCCGAATCGGAAATATTTGGTATGGCATGGATATTTATTCTTCGATTTTTACGATGGAATAAAAGAATCTGAGCCCATTATCAGATAAATTATTTGTATTTTTGATTTCGGTGGGCAGGCTTTAAATACTGATTTGAATGCCTGGTCGCTGATCATACTTTAGATGTGAGACGAAAAATCACAAAAAGAAAGGTTTCGATCATTACGATATGGACCTGAAGACGGCACTTGACTGGATCAGGAATAAGTTTACGATTCTTACCTGGATCTCTTCCTACTCGAAAGAGGAATTTGTTGCTGATACCAAAGCGGGTTTAACCATCGGGGTGATTGTAGTCCCTCAAGTAATGGCATATGCCGTAATTGCGGGGTTATCACCCATTTATGGTTTGTATGGCTCGCTTGTTCCGCTTCTCATCTATCCGCTTTTTGGAACTTCGAGACACCTTTCATTAGGAGTTGTAGCCACCGATATGATTATCATCGCATCCGGCGCTGGAATGATTGCCGAGCCCGGAACGGCGCCCTATGTATCCGTCGTGTTATTGCTCACAATGTTTACAGGACTGGTACATATGGCTCTGTCGCTCCTTCGAATGGGATTTCTCGTGAATTTTCTCTCAAAACCTGTGATTTTCGGATTCACGGCTGCTGCACCGCTCATCATTGTTTTTAGTCAGTTGGGAAATCTACTTGGACTTGACCTTGAACGATCTCAATATGTAGGAATTATCGCCATGCAGATCGTTCAAAAAATTGAGATGGTAAATTTCATAGCATTAACCATCGGGGGAATCGGTTTCATAATGCTTTTTCTGTTGAAGCGATGGAATCCTTTGTTTCCGAGAGCACTCGTACTATTAGTAGCCGGCGGTTTTATTGTTTGGGGTTTTCATTTGCAAACATATGGTGTGGATGTCATAGGGCCCATTCCGTCAGGATTACCTCATTTCGAGTTCCCAGGATTCACTCTTGAGAATCTTCGCCGTCTTATTCCTACCGTTGCCACACTGGTATTGGTACAACTCATGACGGTTATTTCTCTCGGTAAAACCTATGCCAACAAGTACAAATATCCTATCAATCCAAACCGTGAATTTTTTGCATTGGGAGCTGCCAATTTTATCGGGAGTTTTTTCCAAAGTCCGCCCATTTCAGGCAGTTTTTCGAGAACGGTAGTGAGTGAGCAAGCAGGAACCCGCACAACGCTTTCTAATGTAGTTTGTGCTGCCATTATCTGCTTAACATTGCTCTTTTTGACACCCTTGTTTTATTACATTCCGGTGGCCGGACTTTCCTCCATTATCATATTAGCAGCACTTTCATTGATCGATTTTGAAGAACTGCGATATTTCTTCCGCACCAAACCGGAGGATGGCTACATCGCAATTTTTACATTTTTCAGTGTTCTTTTAATCGGTATTCAGGAGGGAATTCTTTTGGGGATTGGCGGCTCTTTATTCATCGTTTTATATCGTTCCAGCCGGCCGAACCTTGCTGTGCTAGGTCATATTCCAGGCACTCGTACCTACCGCGATGTTTCCCGAAATCCACAAGCCGAGCCAATTGAGGAGATCCTGATTTTACGCTTTGATGCATCCATCAATTTTAACAACGCAGAGTTCATTAAAGACTTCATCATCCAAAAAAGTGAAGACAGGAACAAGAAAATTCGTGCAGTTATTGTAGATGCAATGAGTATAAATGATCTTGACACAACAGCCATTGAGGCGTTGCGATCAGTTATGGAAACCCTGGAAACCTGGGATATTGAATTTCATTTTGCAGGTATGAAGACTCCAATCCAAAAACTGTTAACACGGTCGGGACTTGCACGGAGCCTTGGCGGAACTCATTTTCATGAAAGCACACATTTAGCAGTGAAATATTTGCTTGAAAAGTGGGATCAGAAAGAGAAAAAATCCCATAGTCCGGAGTTAGTGGATCTGTTTGAAGAACCACATCGATTAAAGGACTACATGAAAAATGTTAATGAATAAATCTGACAAAGTTTTTTAACGTCCATTTTCGGACACGAACCGTTTGTTTTCGTACAGGAAAGGCCTTTAAAATCAATGAATATAGTGCATAGAGGTATGTGGAACGGTTGGCACATTTTTTGATTGGAAGAGATTAGAGGTGTTAACTGTTTACTGAAAACTGTTAAACTGGAAAACTATGCATAATGTCCGTGTTCAATTTACCGTGCCCAATGTGGAGAAAGTTGTAAACCTCGATGTCTTTGTAAATGGAGAGAATCGAAAATTGCGGTTTCGGGTTGAGAAATTCGATTTTGATGCCGAAAATGGAAGTACAGAAAATCTCGTGTCAATTTTACGAGACCGAATTACCAATTATGATTCTGAGTGGGAACTCTATCACATCGGAACACCTGCTGATGGTCAAATACCCGTTACATTCCGATATAAAAAAGTTTAGTGGTTCTATTACCGGAACAGCTGATACTTTATAAAAATGACATATGGCGCCCGGTTATTCAAAAACTCCGCTGGTACGAAAACTTGGTATAAAACCGGGGAATGAAATTCTGCTTCTCAATACCCCATCACATTATTTAGATCTGCTGGGGGAACTTCCTCCGGATACAATCCTCGCAGATGAAAAATCAGATGGCAAATTTCCATTTATTCATCTATTTGCCAGAGATTCGAAAGATCTCATCAAATACTTTCCAATCGCCAAAGACAGACTGGCAAAGAACGGCATGTTGTGGGTTTCGTGGATCAAAAAATCATCCAAACTGCAAACGGATATATCAGAATCAGATGTAAGAAATTTAGGATTGGAAATAGGCCTTGTTGATGTTAAAATTTGTGCTGTAGATAAAGATTGGTCCGGTTTGAAGTTTATGTATAGAAGGAGAGACCGGTAATAGATTTTTGATTTATTAGCTTTTCAAATGAATTGCATCAAGAGTATGATATCCTTATCTTTCGAGTCTGAAAAGATTTTGAATAACACCACCATAAGACCATGAAAAAAGGAATTCATCCCGAATACAAAGAAATTACAGTTGTAATGAGCGATGGTACTGAGTTTACAACCAGAAGTACCATGGATGTTAGTGACGGGGTTTACAAAAGCGAGGTAGATTCTAAGAATCACCCTTTCTATAATCAGAATAAGAAGATTCAGAAGAAAGCCGACAGAATCGATCGCTTTAACAAACGTTACAACAAGAAGAAATAAGCGAAACCAGTTTCGAACTGAAGGATGCAGTGATTCTCATTGCATCCTTTTTTTATGCTCTGAAGATGAAGATAAAGAAATTCGAAGTAGGACCGTTTTCCGAGAATACCTATCTGCTTGTTGAGAATGGCCAGGCTCTCCTGATTGACCCCGGTTTTGCAGATTCAAATGAATACAAGGGATTTGTCAGTGAACTGAATAGTCTGGATGCGGAATTAAAAGCGGTTATCCTGACTCACGCACACGTTGATCATATTCTTGGGCTTCATAAAGTATTGAATGACTTCGATATTCCAGTTTATCTGAATCATTCGGACCTTTTTCTTTGGAACAACTTCGAGCAGCAATCTCAGGCATTTGGCTTTCGGTCCGTTGGGTTTGATTTCACTCCTGACCCACTCCCTGAACAAAAAGATTTTTCGATCGGTAATTTTTCGTTTGATGTGATCTATACGCCGGGTCACGCACCCGATCATGTTTCACTTTATTTTAGAGACGAGGAACTGCTCATTGCCGGTGATGTAATTTTCTTTGAAAGCATCGGCAGAACGGACCTCTATAAAGGAGATTTTGAAACACTCGCTTCGTCGATCAGGGAAAAACTTTACAAACTTCCGGATGACACATCCGTTTATCCCGGTCACGGGCCAGCGACTACAATTGGCAGAGAGAAAAAGCATAACGCTTTTGTGAAAGCGGAGTAGTAAGCTTCCCTTGGAAGGGGAGAAAATCAACAAACTTGATTCAGGGGGGGACAAGGCTTGACTACGTTCAAGCTTGCAAAAGGCAAACTTATCTCTGATAGAAACGCTAGATGCATTTCTGTCTGCCTCCACTAAAGAGGAGAAATTATTTACCCCTCAGACTTTTCTTCTTCCATTTTACTTTTCAGGCGGGAGATTTGCTCATCAAAATAGTCTGATTTCGATTCATTCACGTTTTTCAAACGTTCGTACGTAGTGATCGCGGCAGGATAGTTTTTTTGTTTTTCGTGAATAACAGCAAGTGTTTCCGTTACGATGTCATCCACATCCGAGCTTCTTTCACTCAAATCACGCTTATCTTCATCGGCTTCCATGTTCGGTTTGAACCGTTTCGATTCAATCGAGGAAAGTTTAGCAATCAATCCGTCGAGATCTTGAATAGGATGGGAATGATCGTAGGAGTGCTGATCACGCTTGAACGGTCTACGGTTTTTTGTGGGTTCCCAGGCTTTAAAAGATTGCGGATGTGCAATATAATAGTGGAGTCGACTCATCAATCGGCTTCCCGGAGCCATGATTTTTGCCTGAATTGATGCCTCTAAAGCTTCCTCTTTATCTCCATTTTTTAGATATAGCCAAGCAAGGAAAAAGTATCCTACAGCCCCGGCATTCCGTTTTTCAACCCGATTTTTAAGGCGGTCTATCGCTGCTTGCGGATCCTCTTCAAAAGTTTCAAGGTAGCTTTGATACGATTTCGGTATTTGGTAAGGCTGTAACTCCATGTAAGATTTTAAGCAAGAGATGCCAATTTACCAATTGCTTACGGCATCATTAAACATATTATCTGAAATTTGTTGTAGCGCAGTTTCTGCAGCTTCCAGTTCACCCTCTACAGGATTTTCGATCACATCATAAGTTGCAGTGCCTGAAAAAGTTTTGGTATAAACCGGCTCTTCATCGGATGTGAATTGAAATGTTGCCCGAACGGATATCTGAACTTCATTCCGATTTGCCTGCTCATTTCCGCCAATACTGAAGGGGCGATTCACATAACTCTGTACAGCACCTTCCAGCCAGGCATCAGATGTTTCCTGATCGTTGGCCAGAGATAACCGGCTTTGGTTGATAAAACGATTGACCAGAGCACGGTTCAAACGGTCACTCAAATCACCCAAGCCACTTTGCGATCGATCGGGAAAAAATGGAATGTAAACCGTTTGAACATCCGATGGGATAGAGGTACCCGTAAAACTATAACTGATACATCCGCTCAGAAAAATCAAAAGGGAAATGAGCAGAACACTCATTAACTTATTGAAGCCCATATTGATCCAATTTCCTGTAAAGTGTTCGTTCACTGACTCCCAGTGCCTCCGATGCTTTCCGGCGGTTGCCGTCGAACCGTTTGAGGGCCTGTTCAATCAGAAATTTTTCAGCTTCCTCTATGGAGGGAATTTCTTTATCGGTGAAAAATTCCTCGACTTCGTCAACCTCTTCTTCATCATCTTCTTCAACTGTTGTATCCACAGAACGAATACCGAGGGAAGAATCGTCCATTTGATCGCGAATATGTCCGGAAATGTCATTCGGATCGATATTTCTCGAAACGGCACTTGGAAGCGCCTTAATCTCTTTTTCGCTAAATGTGGAGTAAAGAAATTTTGCGAGCATCTTTTTTAGATCTGAAATATCGGTTCTCATCTCAACTAACGCCCGGTAGATAATTCCCGTATCTGTTGAAGATTGCTGGCCGTTAAATTCTTCTTCAGTTTCTTTACGGGAAAGCACAGGAAGATTATCCGCCGAGCCAAGATGTTGCCGGCCTTTCAAATATTTTTGAAGCCGGTCTTTATCAATAAATTGCGATTTTTCAAGTACAACCAATTGTTCGGCAACATTGCGCAATTCTCGAACATTTCCCGGCCATCGATAGGAGATCAACAGCTCTTTTGCTTCATCAGAAAATCCCTGGAAAACCGAATCATATTTGGATGAAAATTCGCTCACAAATTTTCTAAAAATGGGAATAATATCTTCCTTTCGATCTCTAAGCGGCGGTAGTTTAATCTTAACGGTATCCAATCGATAATAAAGATCTTCGCGGAAGCTGCCCTCCTTTACGAGTTCCCATAAATCTTGGTTGGTTGCTGCGATTACACGAACATCTGCCGTGTTCATTTTGCTGGATCCCACGCGGAAAAATTCACCGCTTTCAAGTACCCGTAATAATTTTACCTGTATATTTTTAGGAGTGTCGCCAATTTCATCAAGAAAAATGGTTCCACCGTCGGCTTTCTCAAAATATCCTTTTCGTGCTTCGTGGGCGCCGGTAAACGATCCCTTCTCGTGACCAAATAATTCACTCTCTATAATTCCTTCAGGAATTGCACCGCAATTTACGATGACAAGATCTTTTCGGTCTCTTTTACTCAACGAATGAATAGCGCGTGCGGTAACATCTTTCCCCACACCACTTTCTCCTTGAAGCAAAACAGTGATATCCGTACCGGATACCTGCATAATTTTATCGACAACCTGCTTTATCGCATCAGATTCGCCGATAATTCCATAACGTTCCTGTAGTGCCTGCCTGTCCATAACTCTGTTTTTTGTTGAACCCTAAATGTAAGAAAGATCTCATTCTTGCCATAAAGTCCATTCGGAAAATTTTGGAATAGAAAACTGCGCCCTTTTACCTTTACTTTTAAGAAAAAACATCGTTTGTTGTTTCTTTTACCACAAAGTAAAGATGTTAAATCACTGATAGTAAATGCCCAACGATACTTTTTGCGCAAATACACTGGATGAGTTAAGAGATCATTTCACCTTAATTTACGGAAAAGAGAGCGTAGATGAGTGTATAGATCGAACCGAAAAACTGATTCAAAAATATAATCTTCAGCCATCTAAAAAGGTTTCTTTCCATGATGTTTGGACTCACAAAGATCATATTCTTATAACGTATGGAGATATGGTTCAGCCGAGTCCCGGAGAGCCCGTTTCAAAGCTTAGAAAACAGCATCAATTTTTGAAAGAAAAGTTGAATGATGAGATCAGTTCTGTTCATATTCTCCCGTTTTTTCCAAGCTCATCCGACGATGGTTTTTCCGTTGTAGAGTATCGCCGGGTTGATGAACGTTTGGGAGGTTGGGATGATATTGAAGAGATGAGTAAAGATTTTCGTTTGATGGGAGATTTAGTGATGAATCATGCATCCCGTTACAGCGAATGGTTTAAAAAATATTTAAGGAAAGAGGAGGAGTATGAAGAATATTTTATTGAGATTGATCCCTCAACAGATCTTTCCGAGGTCACTCGCCCGCGAAGTTCTCCACTTCTGACACCGGTTCATACAAAGAATGGCGAAAAGTTCGTCTGGTCAACATTTAGTGACGATCAGATTGATGTTAACTTCCGAAATATTGATGTCCTTTTTGAGTACCTGGATATCTTTTTCTTTTACCTGAGTAAAGGACTTTCAGTGGTTCGTTTGGATGCCGTTGCATTTATCTGGAAAGAGATCGGTACATCCTGTATTCATCTGAAAGAAACCCACGAAATTGTAAAACTGATGCGGACGTTGGTGAACTGTTTCTCGCCAAAATCAACTATAATTACAGAGACAAATGTTCCTCACAAAGAGAATATCAGCTATTTTGGCGATGGCGACGAGACGCATATGGTTTACCAATTTAGCCTGCCGCCGCTGCTTCTCCACGCAATTTTAACAGAAAACGCAGCATACCTTACCAAGTGGGTGAAAACGCTGAAAGATCTCCCGGAAAATTGTACCTATTTCAATTTTACATCCTCTCATGATGGAATCGGAGTACGACCACTCGAGGGACTTGTTCCGCAAGATGAGTTCAATAACCTTGTGAGTGATATCAAAACGAAAGGCGGATTTGTTTCTGAGAAGAAAAACCCGGACGGGACGCTCTCACCGTACGAACTGAACATCACTTACTTTGATGCATTTAGTGGAATTAACGGTTCTCAATCGTTGCAAGAGCGCCGGTACATGTGTTCACAAATTATTTCATTGAGCCTGAAAGGTGTTCCCGGAATCTATTTCCATAATTTAACGGCTACACGAAACAATCTTCAGGGCGTTTCCATTACGGGAAGGTATCGAACCATCAACCGAAAAAAATGGTATTACGATGAGTTGACGAGTGAATTGAGTGATCCCGATACAAGCACTTCCCGAATTTTCAATAGTATGAAAGAAGTGATTTCGGTTCGGAAAAAGCACCCTGCTTTCCATCCTTTTGGAGGACAACAAGCCCATGATATTAATGATAAAATCTTTTGCCTGGTTCGGTGGGATCCTGATGAGACGGAAAAGATATTAGTGCTGGCTAATCTCACAAATGAGACGAAATCAATAGATCTTTCGGATCATTCCTTACCCATTCAAACGGATACGAATTACAACGATATCATCTCTGGAAGACAATGCATCTCCAATGGCGTAGCAGAACTCGCACCGTTTCAAGTTGTATGGGTTAAAGTTTAACGCAATCTTTGAGTTGTGAGAGCGAGGTAATGATGAGATCAGGGAGGATATCTCTACAGCGATCATCATCTTCGCGCCATTTCAAAGAGCGTTGATCACCGGCAAAAAGAGCTGTTTTCATACCAAAATGATGTGCAGGATAAACGTCTTTCAGCATGTCGTTCCCAACATATAGAACATTGGAAGGGGAGATGTCTTCACTGTAATCTTCCAGCTTTTCCAGGAAATCCCGGTAAAATTGGAGTCCGGGTTTTTTCAGATGTTGTTCGAATGACCAATTAAGTAGCTTTTTTTCGAAGCCCAACTCTTCCAAAGAATGCTTCGTCAATGCTTCCAAAACGATGGGTGTGTAGAATTGAGAGTTGGAGATAATTCCCTGCGTTACCCCTTTTTCTTTGAAATAGGTAAGTGTATCGACGGCATCGGCCATGGGCCAAACGGGATTCATTCGTGCTTCAAATTCCACCGAGACAATATCCGCTAAAGAATCATTTTCTGAAAATTTGATGAGTTCTTTGCTCTGCATTTCATCCAACACATCTTTCCACACGGTTCGAATATCCGGTTCTGGATACTCAATGCCATCTTTTTTGAAAGACTGGATATGCTTTTTAACTATTTCATTATAGACTTTGAACCCTTCTGAGCCTGCAGATTTATCAAGGGTTTCAATTCCGGAATTTTCAAGAGTTTCTGTCAGTAAATCTGCATTAGCATGACCGTCATCAATCCCAATATCTCCCACTCCTGATATAAACAGGGTACCGTAAAAATCATATGCAATCACCTTAATATCCTCTAAATCCTGGAGGATCGGTAGTGTCTCAGTATCGATCGGTTCGAGAGGTTCAGACAGCTTTTTAAACCGTTCGTGAAGGTCTGTTTTAGTCATGTCAGAAAATGCTGAAGAGTTACTTCTTAAACTTTTTTCGATACTCTTCTATCTCAATCATCGGCGGGCGTTCTTCCTCGATGATTTCAATCAGGTTTTGTTCGTACTGACTTTGTTTGACCTGGAACTGGCGCAGAATGGTTTCGTGTTCAGCTTTTTCAAACACTCCAAGCGCTTTGGCACGCTTGATGAATGTTTGCAGAATGCCAAACGCCATCTTCCCAAGTGCTTGGGTAGGTTTATTTTCGTGCACTCGCTTATCAAGATCGGTTTGCGCGAACGCCTCCAATCCATATTTGTGATACACGTCAATCAGATGCGACGTTTCAACACCATACCCAATCGGGAAGGCAATCTCTTCCAGAACATCACGCCGGACTGCATATTCACCCGAAAGCGGCTGGATGATTCCGGTCAGTTCAGGAAAGAAAAGAGAGAAAAGCGGGCGCACCAAAATTTCGGTCACTCGTCCGCCACCCGATGCGCGGACATTTCCGGAGAAGGCCAATGGGCGATCATAAAACGCTTTCACATATTGTACCTCATTGCGATGAATGAGCGGGGCTACCAAACCATACACAAACCGTGGATGGATGTTGCTGATATCTGCATCCACATAGACAATGATATCACCTTCAAGCTGATAAATCGCTTTCCAAAGGTTTTCTCCTTTCCCTTTTTTTTCTTCGAGATTTGGGAGAATGTCGGATGCGAGATAGGTATCGGCGCCATAATTTTTGGCCACTTCAAGAGTGTTATCATCCGAACCGGAGTCGATCACGGCGATCTCATCAATCAGCGGATATCGCTCCATCAATTCTGATTTAAAGATGATAATCTCTTTTCCGATCGTTTTTTCCTCGTTTAGGGTAGGGAGGCATAGTGAGATTTTTAATCCCTTCTTTTCTTTGGCCTCCACCAACTTCATGAGGTCCCAGAATTCGGAATGATGATAGGTATTCTTATCAATCCATTTTTGCAGCTTATTACTCACAATATCCTCCGTCAACAGCTAAAATTATTCCGATCAGTTGAGCCAGACCTTTAAAGATCGGATCAATCTGAATGGTTTCATTTGTTTTAAAAGTTCGTTCTCCTACAGTGATTCCAAGTGTCAGTGCGGGAATCTCTTCGTCAATTAAAGCAGACAATTCTGATGTACTCGGCGCTAATCGTGGCTCAATATCCAACGATTCCATCACCGATCTTGCGCATTCGTTTAGCGGATGAGCATAGGGTATACCGCCCGGACTGCGTTTTGCAAAAATATCCAATTCCACCTGATCGCCGGTTTTTGATGAAACTTCATGAACGATATCTTCAATGGTCGATCCGGTTTCTTCTACCACTTCCTGTGATTCAGATCGTACCTCGAATCCAAGAGTTGCATCCCGAGCAATGGTATTGAAAGACGTTCCGCCCACAATCGATCCCATCACAATACTTGTGCGCGGGCGTTTAGGCAGCCTGATGTCGTTAATTTTGTTGATCACTTCGTTGAGCGTCAGAATGGCACTGGCATCACCAAAACGAGACCAATCGTAACTTTCGGGAACGGTACAAGTAATTTCGCCACGCAACATCCCGATAGATGAATAACTGAGTCGACCCAACTGAATTCCTTCCAGACAGATCGCATCACTAATTTTAAACTGATTGTTTTCAAGGAAAAATCGGATTCCGTCAAGATTTCCGCGACCGAGACTTTTTACGCCGGCGAGAAGAATCAGATCTTTCTGAAGTTCGATATCTAAATCTTCAAGGATGTAGGGCAGAGTTGCCAAAGCGGCGAGGCCAAGACTATTGTCCGCAACGCCGGGTCCCGTAATTGAATCACTCGAAACCTGCATCGTGTGATCTGTTTTTTGAGAGAAAATAGTATCCGCGTGTGCATTCAGGAGAATGGCATCTTTTCCATCCTGACCGGACAGAACACCGATTCCATTTCCGTGATCATCAATGGATGAATCTGTTAGACCAGCTTCATCAAACCGGTTGAGAATGAATTTCACTCTCTCTTCTTCGTTGAATGTTGGCGCGGGAATCTCGCCGACCATCACCAGGTTTGCTAAAAGCAGTTCCCGGTATTTTTTAAGTTTTTCCTCTAACCCGTTTAACTTTTTTTCGAGTGGTTTAAAGTCCGTCATGGTTAATTAGTGAAAATGATATTCTTGATTGCGTTAAAGATGGGAAATTTTAGGAAACTTATCACCTAAAACCCTGATAAACATAGTCCTATAAATAAATTTAATAGCTACGTAACAGTTTTGTTTCGCTAATTTATTAAAAGGGATAAGTTTGATGATTCATTCCCACACCTCAACAGAAGATAGGATTTGCACGAACAAGCCCATTGTGAACTCTTATGTAATAGACTCGCTTACACCAACGCCGGCTCAGCGTAAAACTCTTGAATAGAACTCTTCTTGATAGGATTGGCCATGAGAGTGGCGGATGTGCAATCGGTAATCTCAACTTCCACGTAATCTCCTTTTTGGAAATCGTGACGGTCAAAAACTACCATTTTATTTGTATCGGTTCGGCCGGACAGTTGTTCGCTCGAGCGCTTGCTTTCACCTTCAACCAATACAAGATGTCGTTTACCGATCTCTCGTTCGTTATTCTCCTCCTGGATATTCATCTGCTGTTCGATGATCTCCGATAACCGCCGTTTTTTTACGTCCTCAGGTACGTTATCCTCATATTTACGATGAGCGAGAGTTCGTTCTCGTTCGGAATAAGCAAACATGTAGGCTAAATCAAATCGAACCTTCTTCATCAGAGACATAGTGTCTGCATGCTCCTCTTCGGTTTCATCACAAAATCCGGTTATGATATCCGTTGAGAGAGATACATCCGGAATAATCTCCCGCATTTGTTCAATAAGTGTTAGATATTGGTCCCGCGTGTATGGGCGTCTCATCCGCTCGAGTGTTGTATCCGATCCGGCCTGGGCAGGAATATGAATATAACTGCATAGGTTCGGCCGCTCTGAAATCAAGTGGAGTAACGGCTCAGGGAAATCCTTGGGATGAGGAGAGGAAAATCGAAAACGCATTTCAGGATCAACCTTGCTGGCTTCATCCATGAGTTGGGTAAAATCAATATCCTCATATTGATAGGAGTTTACATTTTGTCCTAACAGAGTGACTTCTTTGTAACCCTGATCGCTGAGTTGCTGAATTTCACTGAGAATGCTTTTTAGCGGACGGCTTCGTTCGCGTCCCCGTGTAAATGGCACAACGCAAAACGAGCACATATTATCACAGCCCCGCATGATGGAAACAAACGCGCTCACACCGTTATCACTCGTTCGAACCGGGCTGATATCCGCATAGGTTTCTTCAAGTGACAAAAGAACGTTCACAGCTTTTCGGCCGTCATCCACTTCAGCAAGAAGGTTGGGGATGTCTCGATAGGCATCCGGTCCAACAACAATATCAACAAGTTGCTCTTGATCGATTATTTGATCGCGGATTCTCTCAGCCATACAGCCAAGAACACCGACGGTGAGGTTGTCTTTCTCTTTCTTGAGCGATCGAAACTCTTTTAAACGATTCCAGACACGAGTTTCGGCATTTTCCCGAATAGAACATGTGTTCACGAAAATGACATCTGCTTCCTCGGCAGACTGTACCGGTTTCATACCATCTTCCATCAGGATGGAATTTACGATCTCAGAATCAGCAAAATTCATCTGGCAACCGTAGGTTTCTATGTAGAATCGTTTATCACTCATTGAATTGGACTCTTTCTTGCATTTGAGCCTTCAAAAATAACCAATGTTGAGGAATGTTAACAGCGGAAATCGCTCTTTTGAATGTCTCTTGTTAGAGTACTTCTTCAAGCTCTACTTCAAAGATCAAAACATTGCCAAACTGTGGATATTGGTTTCCATACCCGAGGTTTGCAGGAACAAAAATTTCATACGTACCGCCCTCTTTCATCAGTTGTAATCCCTCACTAAAACCCGGAATTACTCCGTCTACACTAAATTCAACGGTTTCATCATTTGGAGACTTATCAAAAACATACCCGCTTGTAAACGTGCCGGTGTATTTAACGCGAACAGAATTTGCATTTGTTGGACTTTCGCCATCGCCCTCTTCAATCACTCGATATTGAAGGCCACTTTCAGTCTCCTCTACATCTTCCAGTTCGGCATTATCAATCAGAAATTGTTCCTGATCCTGACGCAAAAACGATAATAAAGTAATATCAAACGTATAGACGCGGCCATTTCCCTGTGCTAACTCAGACGGTATAACAAACTCGTATCGGGCTCCCTCTTTCATTAACTGAACACCCTCTCCAAGCCCGAAAAATGTTGTTAAATTGTCTGGGATAAAAATTTCATACTTCCTTCCATCCCTCGGAGTAATTGGAAGTATATCTTGCCGAACGGATTCACCGGTATAATCAACTATTACTTTATGGTTGCCTTGCGGCATTTCTCCTTCTCCCTCTTCAATCACACGGTACATCAGTCCGCTGCTTGTGGTAGTTACACCTTCGCGTTGAGAGTATTCTTCCAGATACTCCTGATCTGCAGAGTCATCATAACTTGGGCTGGATGTATCTAAACAACCGGCCAATAACAGGATAATTGAAATGGGTAAAAGCTTCAGAATTTTCATATGTAAGTTTCTATAGGTATTAATTATTCAACAATTTCAACGAGTGTCACTTCAAAAATAACAGTGGTTCCGGGACAGAATTCACCGCTTGCGGTTTCTCCGTATGCCAGAAACGAGGGTAGCACAAATTCGTAGGTGGCTCCCTCTTTCATGAGCTGTAACCCTTCCTCAAGTCCTCTCAGGAGTCCTTCAACATCAGTTTCCCGTGGGCCACTATTTTCGGTGGTTTCATAAATCGATCCGTTGATCCGTCTCGCTTCATACTCAATGAGAACAGTCGATTCTAATGTAGGGCTCGCGCCATCCGCATCACCTTCTTCAAGAATCCGGTATTGAAGACCGCTTTCTGTTTGGGTAACTCCTTCCTTTTCTCCGTTTTGTTCCCAGTACTCAGCGTTTTCCTGGCGGGAAAAATCTTCGCAAGATTCATTCGGGCCGGTAGACCCAAAGCATCCTGATAAAATTAGAGTAAACAGTAACATAGAGAGAGCAGCAGGTTGCTTCATATAACGTAATAATTATTTTTGATTCAGTGATTTTGGTAGTTATACACTTGCAAACGGCGGAAGACCTAATAAATTTTTTTCAATCGAGAGAAGTGCATTCGGAATGGAGTGATCTAATTGTTTGAGAAGGTGAGAATCGTAAAAATCGGTGTCCGTAAAATCTTTCCAAAAATTTCTCTGTTGATCGATTTTCGGAATGATATCTACAATCAAGTCCGCATCATAAAAAAGAACCTTTCTGTGAATCTCTTCGAGCATATCGTTGATGACTCCGGCAGTGGAAACAAAGAAAGGTGCTTCATTCGGTTCACTTTTACTCATCAGGTTGTGAAGCGTAAAGGTGAGTTTTCGAACATTACGAACTTTTTTGATGAGCTGATCTCTCGATGCGGTATCCTCCGCAATATTATTGTAGTACTTATAATTTCGGACTAGGCGGAGGCTTTCAGTTAAAATAAGTGCAGATGTTGCTGCTGAGAAATTTGCGAGCGCTTTACTGCTTAATTCGGCCATGTTTCGGGGTTCTTTCTCCAGGCGTTTAACAATTTAAGATCATCATTTTTGATGTATCCTATTTCTAGGGCAACGTCAATTAATGTTGAGTAGTCTGTTAAACTGTAAAACGGAACTTCTTTCTTTTCAAACTTTTCAATGGATTTGTCGAAGCCATAGGTAAATATGCTGAGCAAGCCCTGAACATCTGCCCCGATAAATTGAAGTGCTTCAATTACAGAGATAGCTGATCCCCCGGTAGAAACCAAATCTTCAATGACAACGGTTGATTGTCCCTTATCAACACCGCCTTCAATTTGGTTACCGAGCCCATATGCTTTTGCTTTGGCTCGAACATAGGCCAGTGGTTTGTCAAGATTTTGAGCGATCCATGCTGCATGGGGAATTCCGGCAGTAGCCGTTCCTGTAATTACTTCAACATCAGGATATTTCTCTTCAATAAAAGAGACAAAAGCCTGTGCGATTCTTTTCCGAATTTTCGGATACCGGAGCGTAAGCCGATTATCGCAATAAATTGGGGAGTTCCATCCGGAAGACCACGTAAATGGATTGTTAGGTCTGAGAACAACTGCATTTATATCAAGTAATGATTTTGCAAGCTCTCGAGAATATGTTTCGTCAATAATCATGCTACCAAAATGTCCTGTAAAATTTGTTACAAAGCGTTTCTTTAAAAGTAATGTGTTATTAAAAATAGATGTAAACTCATGTTGACCCACTCAGCCGAATTATCAAAGTATGAAGGTGATGATATATTTTAGCCCTTCAAGACACAGTAAAGCGTAGACTCCGGCTAGCAAATCATCTGCCAATATACCAATTTCTCCCGGTAATTTTTGCAACTTATCTACACCCAACGGTTTAAGGATATCGAAAAACCGAAAGATGAAGAAACCTGCCGCTACAATTAAAGCATCACCTGAAAAAGAAAATGTAAAAGTTGTAGTAATAAAAACAAGGCTTTGCCCGGCACATTCATCCATCACAAAAGGGGACGGATCATGCCCATATTTCTCCACAACTGCAGGTGCGCTCAGCATCGATATCACACAGGAAGCACCAAAAAAAACGGCAATTCCATATGTCGGATAGAAGTAAGCAACGGCGTAGACGAGTGGGAGCGTAAAAAAGCTTCCCCATGTGCCGGGTGCATTAGGCAGTAATCCGGCGCCGAACATAGTACCAAGGGCAACCCGTAAATTCATGATTTTTCAATTTTTTTTGAGAAAAGTGTGCGATTAACAATCAGGTACTCAATTCCTGAATAAAGAGTTACAAGTGTAACGATCATTAAGCCTGCATAAAAAATGTTTGATTCAAGTATAGTTTGAATGACCTCTCCAAAGCGACCTCTGAATAACATCAGCAATCCAAAAATGAGTGCAGCGTAAAGGTACATCATTTGAAGTGCAGTTTTTATTTTCGCTGTGTTTCGTGTTTCCATGGTGATTCCTTTTCGATTGGCATAGATTCGCAACACGGTTATAGCAATATCACGGATGACGATAAGTGTAACCGCCCAAATTGGAAATTGGTTGGGGTCGAGAAAGGGGAGGCATACAAACCCTGCAAATGTTAGAAATTTATCAGCCAACGGATCCAAAAATACTCCGAAATCACTCTCTGCGTTGAACCGACGTGCAATGTAACCATCGATAAAGTCGGTAGCGGCCGCAATAAAAAAGATCAACAGGCTCAATGCACGCCAAAATATCTGATCTTGAATGAATAGATACAGAAAAATGGGAGCCAACAGTAATCGAAAACCGCTTAGTATGTTTGGTACTTTCTGCACACTCAAAGGTATAATAGTTGACAATTAATTGTTATTCGAGAACGTAACTTTTTAGACTGGCTGGCTTTTATGATAGCTTATGTAACACTCGATGCCTGATTCTTATTAAATTCGAAGAATTTTCGGGTTTAAAAAAAGGAAATATATCCACATTTCATACATGTTCTGCAAAATCCTATTTTCACCCCTATGAAAAAGGCACATATCATCACAATTGGCAATGAGCTGTTAATCGGCGATACGGTAAACACCAATGCTTCATGGATCGGCAGTAAACTCACAGAATCAGGATTTTCCGTTCAGAAAATGGTTTCTATTTCGGACGATTTTGAGCCGATCACAGAAAATATTTCTGATTCATTGTCTGAAGCGGATCTTACAATCGTTACCGGAGGGCTTGGGCCGACGCACGATGATATCACAAAAAAAGCTGTTGCAAAACTTTTTGAGAGCGAACTGGTTGAGAATGAAGAGGTGCTAAATCATGTAAAAGGAATTTTTGAAAGGCGCGGATTTGTGTTCTCAAAATCAAACCGTGAGCAAGCTTTGGTTCCTGACTGTTGTGAAGTATTGTTCAATAAACAGGGTACGGCACCCGGAATGTGGTTTGAAATAGACGGGCATTATCTCGCGGTGTTGCCGGGTGTTCCTTATGAAATGAAACACCTGATGGAAGTGAAGGTGACACAAAAGATTGAAGAATATTTTCCTGATCCTGAAACAATCATTACAGAATACTTCCGAACGGCGGGAATTCCGGAAAGTACTTTGAGTGACACGGTTGGTGATCTTAATGAGTTTACTACGAATGGTGTGGGGGTTGCGTATCTGCCAAATCCGAGCGGCGTTACGATTCGAATCAGTGCAAATTCAGAAGAGAAATTGATTAAACTGCGCGAAACTATTCACGATCGGGCCGGAACTTATATTTATGGAAAAGGAAAAGATTTGACGTTGGCTGAAGTGGTAGGCGCATTATTGGTTGATAAAAATCTGACCATCGCTACGGCCGAGAGTTGTACAGGTGGAATGTTATCCAATGAGATTACAGATATCGCCGGGAGCTCGCGATATATGTTGGGTGGCGTGGTTGCTTATTCTAATGATGTTAAGAAAAATGTTTTAGATGTATCGCAGAAGTCGTTAGACCAAGTTGGGGCGGTTAGCAAAGAAGTGGCGCTCCAGATGGCTAAGGCAGTTGCAGAACGTTTAGGAGCGGATATTGGTGTTTCTACAACAGGAATTGCCGGTCCCGGTGGTGGAACGGAAGAAAAACCGATTGGCTTGGTTTGGATGGGATTTTGGATTAACGGAGAGCATTTTGCACTTCGGTCGGTTTTTACCAATGATCGGCTCATTAACAAACAACGAACAGTGATGGTGGTTCTGGAAACTGTTCGCCGCCATCTAATGGGTATCGAAAGTATGCCATATGAACTCAAACCCCATCTGGCCTGATGCTGATAGCTTCAATCATTGCTCTTGTATTTGGTTTTCTGCAGGTTGCACCACAGTCTCTGCAGGAAGCCGAGGATGATACTCTCACGACGGCTCCTCAGGATAGTCTCGCCCAAACGATGCAGCAAGAGGAAGCCGAAGAGCAGATTCCGGATACGGTTTATGTTTGGGAGGAAGAATTCCCCGAATCGTTCGAGATGAGCGAGACAGACAGCACACTCCGGTGGGTTAATCTGCTGAACCTGTTCAATAAGTTTCACAAGGAAAGAGGAGCCATTACCTATCGAATGGGAACGGTGGGGCGGATGGACGCGGCTTTGCTTCATGCGTATTCAACCCGGCATCTTAATCTTGAAATGGAGGGGCTCGATTATAACGATCCCCTGACCGGAAACGTGAACTGGAATCGATTACCGATCCATAAAATAGCAGGTTTCTATGAAGCGGATTTTGGAGCTTCCTATCGATCAAGAGTGAGATTGAGGGAGCACTATCTCATTCAACCCCGAACATATTTGAACTTTGATGAGAGTGATTATGATTATCGGAGTTTGGAGTTTTCATACACACAGAATTTTTTAAAGACGACAAATCTTGAGCTCTCATTTTGGGATCGAAGGGACGGCGGCGGATATCGATCCAGTTCTGTTGTTGGAAGGCAGTTGACGGCAAGGGTTTATCATCAACTCAATCACAGATGGATCCTGAAGGGAGGCTTCATCAATAATGGAATGGAGCTTAGCGAACCATTTGGATACCGAATTACTGACCCGGCTTTATTTTCTTTTAATACATTTGTGGCGTCTCCGGTAGAGCCGAATGCAAGTTCCGATAATACCACGAATGATTTGTATGTACAGATCCACCATCGCGCGGATACGCTCAGTCCCGTTTCGAGTAAAATGGGGATTCATTACCAGGTTGATAAACGATCACTGACCTATAGTGCAGATACTCTCTCAACAAACTTCAGACGGCTCGAACTATTTGCGCGTCAGAGATTGGCGTTTGCATCCACTGAAGTGATGGGAACCGCAAGGGCATTTCTGCTTTCGGAGAAAGAGAAGGAGAATCTTACGAAAAGCAGCTGGCTGGGAACAGAACTGAGCACGGACGCATCACAAAAAATTGGAAGACTTTTTGAGCTCAACGGGCATGCATCTCTAAAAACCTGGAACGATGGCCGGTCATCCTCAGAATTTTCCGGTCGATTGATTTTTAGTCCTTTTGAGAGATTACGATTGTCGGGCTTTGGCGGAGCCCTTTCGATGGCACCGGATATACAAGCGGCGTACTGGCAGTCAGATGAATTTACGGGTTCGCCGGATTTGAGCAACGAAGATTCACAGTTTATGGGAGTACAGGCTGAGATCGATTTTTGGCGAAATCTGACGCTTGGAGTCCGTGGTGATATTCGAAATACAACGAATGCCATTTTTGTAAATGAAGGACAGTTTCAAACAATTGATCCATACACACTTACCAGCGGCACGGCGTGGCTCTCGCTGAATTCCAGGATGTTTGAAGGAGAAATTTCCGGTACTTATAAATCGTATTCGTCAGACAGCTTTAACCCGGTGAATGTTCTATTAGCTCAATCAGGGGAGAGAGTTTGGCTGAAAAGTAATTTTTACTGGAAAAACTACCTCTTTGATCGGGCCACCTTCGTAAAAGCAGGATTTTCCGGGATGTTTTCTCTGAACCCGTTCAGAACGGCAGAATTTATTACGCCTTTAAACAGGTGGCAGCATGGAACAAACGAGTTCATCAATCCATCATACTATCGGTTGGATGCAGAAGTATCGGCGCGCGTTCGATGGTTTATGGTACTCCTGAAATGGGAAAACGTACTTGACCAGCTTGAACAACCAGGGTACTTTGAGTCGGTAGGATACCCCATGCCCGGACGCCGATTCAGATTTGGCGTACGGGTTCTCTTCACAAATTAGACGGATATTGTAAATGAGTGTAGGATACGTTTTAAAAGAAGGATTTGCAGGATTGGGACGGGCCCGTCTCGCTGCACTCACCTCCATGTTTTCGCTTTTTATAGCCGTTTTGTTGATCGGCGTTTTGTTTCGATTGGGATACAATGCGTATGAAGTTACCCAGATGCTAAATCAACAGGTAGAAGTAGAAGTTTTTTTGGATGATCTGAATAATACAGACACCCAATTGATGGAAGGTCGTCTGATGGAAAATCCCGGCGTAACCGGACTCTCATACATTTCGAAAGACAGCGCAGCAAAAGTTTTTCAACAGGAGTTTGGAACCGGCGGTGAAGCGATCTCCAGCCTCGATTTTCTACCGGCCTCTTTTCGATTAACCATTTCTGAGGAATATAACGTCGCCCAGGTTGATTCATTAGTTCAGGAGATCAACACATATGATGGAGTGAGTGAAGTGAGATTCAATATGGCACTTTTGCAGATGATTGAATCTCGCACAGAAACTCTGTTTATGGTTGGAGGCGCCATAGGGATTTTTATTCTGTTGGTAGCCATGATTTTGGTCTTCAATACCATTCGCCTGACTATTTACGCGAAACGAGATCTCATCAAAGCAATGAAACTTGTGGGTGCGACCAATGCATTCATTCGCAGACCCTTTTTAGTTGAAGGTGTACTGCAAGGTTTGATTGCCGGCGGATTTGCTGCTGCGCTTATCTATTCTCTCTTCCATGTTGCGATTCCATACTTTATGCCGCAAATCGGCGTGCTCTCCTGGCCGTTTGGCAAATGGTACTATCTGATTGGCGGAGTCGTTTTGCTTGCCGTCTTTCTTGGATGGTGGGGAAGCCGCTGGGCCGCGAGGAAGTTTATTAAAGATATGGGAGTTTCTTCCAGATAGACTGTCATTCAGAGGGAGTCCAGTATTTTTCTGGACGATCGAAGAATCTTATGGATTAAGGCAGAAGCCAAAAATTATGAGATTCTTCGCTATGCCTCCTTTTCAGTCGACTCTGCTCTGAATGACAAATGCTTAAATTTTTTTTGATATGGGGTGACAAATAGTTGTCACCATGTTGGTTTACATTGTGGTATAACATCAATCAAACCACATACCACTATGACAAATGCAGCCAAAAAATTAAACCAAGTTCAAAAAAGTGAACCTATTCTCATCTCTATTTTTAATAAAGCTGAGAAAGACTACAAAGAGCTGGAAGAGATGTTCAAGCTGATCGGTTGGGGAGAATTGCCAGACAAATTAAAGTTCGCGATTGAATCAGATGTTCGGGGATACATCGACGAATTGAAGGGGCGATACTCAACAACATGCGCAGGCGTTCAGCGCAGACGAGAAAGCGTAGACTTTTGGGTGAACAGTTACCTCGATGGAATCTGCTCTCTGGACACGGCTGTGGATGCTTTAAAGGTTACAAAGCTGTAGTTCATGCGCACAATAATAATCTCGATTTGAGGTAAGGAAGTTCTCATGGATTTTTTATCTTTACAAAACTGTAAAAAAAGTAAATTTTTTCATGACGAATTCCTCCCCATTCGCCAGTATTACCCGCCAGGGGCTAACCTATGATGATGTTTTGTTGGTCCCTTCATATTCGCAGGTATTACCGCGCGATGTAGATACGAAAGTAGATCTCACTCCAACCATTACCTTGAACACGCCGATTTTCAGTGCGGCTATGGATACCGTTTCTGAATATCGATTGGCCATTGCTCTCGCACGCGAGGGCGGTATCGCCATGCTTCACAAAAACATGTCCATCGAAGACCAAGCAGAACACGTGCGTCTGGTAAAACGAAGTGAAAGCGGAATGATCGTAGATCCCGTAACACTTCCTCCCGATGCAACTGTGAAAGATGCCCGCGCTTTGATGAAAAAGCATAAAATTGGCGGAATCCCGATTGTAGAAAATGGTAACAGGCTCATCGGTATTGTAACCAATCGTGATTTGCGATTTGAGCATTACGTAGATAAGCGTCTGGACACAATCATGACCAGCGAAGATCTTATCACAGCGAAAGAGAAAACAAGCCTTGAAGAAGCCGAAGAGATTCTTCAGCAATATAAAGTTGAGAAACTGCCAATCGTCAATAAAGACAATGTGCTGGTAGGGCTGATTACGTTTAAGGATATTGAGAAAAAAATGAACTTTCCCAATGCCTGTAAAGACAGCATCGGAAGATTACGTGTAGGGGCTGCCGTTGGAGTAACTCCCGATACGATGGATCGTGTAGACGCACTTGTAGAATCGGGTGTAGATATTGTAACGGTTGATACCGCACACGGTCACTCCAAAGGTGTACTGGAAATGGTGAAGAAAATAAAATCCGTTCACAAAGATCTGAATATTGTGGGTGGAAATATCGCCACCAGAGATGCGGCTGAAGCACTGGTTGAAGCCGGCGCTGATGTTGTGAAAGTGGGGGTTGGTCCAGGATCCATCTGTACAACCCGAATTGTAACAGGTGTGGGCGTCCCCCAGTTATCAGCCATTATGGAGATCGCTGAATTCACAAAAGACAAAAACATTGGGTTGATAGCAGATGGCGGTATCAAACAAACCGGTGATATTCCAAAAGCGATTGCCGGCGGCGCTGATGCCGTAATGATGGGCTCTATGTTTGCCGGTGTGGATGAAAGTCCCGGCGAAACGATTATTTACGAATCCAGGAAATATAAATCCTATCGCGGAATGGGAAGCCTTGGGGCAATGGCCAAAGGATCCAGCGACCGCTACTTCCAGGATGTAGAAGACGATTTGAAATTAGTACCCGAAGGCATTGAAGGCCGGGTTCCCTATAAAGGATATCTCAGCGAAGTGGTTCACCAAATGAGTGGTGGATTGCGTGCAGCGATGGGGTATGTGGGAGCCACTACCATCGAAGAACTGAAAGAGGCTGAGTTTGTTCAAATTTCAGCAGCAAGTTACAAAGAAGGCCATCCGCATTCCGTGCAGATTACAAAAGAAGCACCCAATTATTCTGTTTCCTGATATATTGCTCACAGACTGATCCAATCCATCAGTGATTGTTAAACAGGAATGGCTGTTACAATCGGATGACACCCCATTTGATATGTGGAATTTTCTTAAAAAAATCTTTTCGGAAGAAGATGGTGAAGTCACCGTGGTGGTGTTGGATGAAACAGATCCTGATTCATCAAGCACGTTTAAGCTCAGATCGTTTGATGTTATAAAGATCGGGAGCGTTGTGGCAGTAATATCTATAGCATTAACAATTGGTATTTTCTTTGTGACACCTCTCAGCTCAATCTATCAAAAACAGATTGATGAGCGGTTTCGGGCCCAGGTGATTGCTATCAATCAAAGGGTAGATGCCTTACAGGATTCACTCTATGCAAGGGAAGTTCAGCTCAATGATTTGAAAGAATTCATCAGAACGGTACCGGATACAAACTTTGCTATTAGTAATAATTTTGTGGACGAAACCGAGGCAGCTCCTCAAGATAATTACTCAAATCCCGCTGTGGTTCCCACGTTTGAAATGCTGAACCAAAACGAGATCATATCTTCAACAAGAATTTCAAATACTCCAGACTTCCCGAGTTTTTACCCGATTGATGGTACGTTAACTCAAGAGTTTTCTTCTGAAGAAGGACATTTTGGGATTGATTTAGCCGCAAATAGCAATACAGAATTTCGATCCATCGCAGATGGAACAGTTGTAAATACAGGTTGGACAATTAATTATGGATATGTAATATATGTCCAGCATTCAGGAGGCGTTATGAGTGTTTACAAACACGGTGCGCGTCTTCTGAAAGAACAAGGGGACGTGGTCATGAAAGGTGATCTGCTCGGCTTAGTAGGCAATAGTGGTATGTTAAGTTCCGGATCGCACTTGCATCTTGAGATATGGAAAAACGGGGTTCCACAAAACCCCCGAATGTATCTAATGGAATAACTCAAATGTTAAATAAAAATACAGACAGCAACGTGAACGGAACATCTCAAAAATCACCTTCTCTTAATATGATAAGTGAAGGCACGACCATAAAAGGAACAATTAAATCACAAAACGACCTGCGAATTGCCGGGCGGTTAGAAGGCGAAGCGATTTGTAAAGGGAAAGTTATCGTCAGCTCCTCAGCACATATTGATGGAAATATTGCATCTGCTGATGCGGACATTGCCGGGAAAATTGAGGGCACTGTCAAGGTTTCAAACAAACTTTCACTCAGGCAGTCGGCTATTGTAGGTGGAGACATTTATACAGAAGTGCTCATTGTGGAAGAGGGTGCCCAAATTAATGGAAATTGTAGAATGGGTAATAATGAAACGACCATTGATGGAGCCACTGATGCTGAATATGCTGAATCAACCGTAGTGAAAGAAAAGGTTTAGTTTATTTGAGCAACGATCCCCAAAATAGAAAATACCTTGAGTATGCCGGCCTTGGTGTTGAAATTGCAGCTTCTTTTAGTATTCCAATCATTATTGGATATTGGCTTGATGGTCGATATCAAACGTCTCCCTGGCTACTGCTGTTAGGTATTTTACTGGGAATTGTTTTGATGCTCTCAATTTTTGTAAGAATTGCACGAGATACAGATAATAAGGATTGATTGTACACATGCTGCAAGACATTCCGAAATATGTACGACTCAGCATTGTTGTCTTTGCTCTTCTTGCACTTATCTTAATTTTACTTTTGCCGGCTCAGGAGCGAATTGGTTTTAGTGCAGGTTATTTTTTGGGATTGTTTGCTGTTATTATTCACCTTATCTCGTCATCTGTCAATAAAAATAAAGACCAGAATTTTCTGCGGATCTACTTCATCTCTCTGTTTGTACGATTTTTGATTGTGTGCCTGCTCTTCATATTAATTCTTACAACTACAAAAATTCACGAATTTAGTTTTACTGTTAGTTTTATAATTTCGTATATTTTCCATTCTGTAAACGAAGTGATTTTTTTGAATCATAAACTCACAAATTAATCGAGAATACCACCGCCGAAGATGAGTCGAATTTTGCGTCGGATAGCTGTAACAGCTCTCTTATTCTTAACAATTAACCCCGCAATAACAGCTGCAGACGCGTCTGGAGAGAGTGAAAATCCTATTGATGTTATTGGAAAAGTACAGGATCACCACTATCTGGATGTGGCAGGGTTTCATCTCTATCTGCCGCGTATATTATTTGTTGAAGGAAGTGCGGTGCCATATATGTATGGTTCGACAAAAGCCGCGGTAGAATCCGGAAATTTTGAAGAGCTGCCCGATCACTCGCTTGCATCAACAATGGGCAGTGAGATTGTTTTGGATATGTCCATCACTTCGCACTTGATGTATTTCTGGTTTGCCGTTCTTCTTACATTGTGGATTACCATTTCCATGGCAAGGAAATATAAGAAGGGTGAAGGCCGTGAGACTGAACCTAAAGGGTGGTTTCAGAATCTATTCGAGATTACGTTTGTATTTGTGCGGGACGAAATTGCAAAACCAAACATTTCAGAAAATAAATACAAGAAATTTGTACCGTATCTGTTTACAGTTTTTGTAGCGATTACATTTATGAACTTATTTGGGTTGTTGCCGTGGGGCGTTACCGCAACAGCTGATATCACAGTGACGGGAATTCTGGCGCTGTTCACATTCATCATTACACAATGGAATGGTTCGAAAGATCACTGGGAGCACGTGTTTATGTTCCCCGGCGTACCACCCGCAATGAGAATTATCTTAACGCCCATTGAAATTTTAGGTTTATTCACAAAACCACTTGCGCTGGCCGTTCGTCTGTTTGCGAACATGTTGTCAGGCAAAATCATGATCATCTGTATTTTGGGGCTGATATTTATTTTCACTGAATTCTTCAGTCCTGCCTTCGGATTGGGCTCAAGTCTTTTAGTTGTGCCTTTAACCGTAGCACTCTATGTCTTGAAGGCGTTTGTTGGTGTATTGCAGGCATATATTTTTACCCTGCTTTCAGCTGTATTTATTGGTATGGCAGCAGAAGAGCATCATGAATATGAAGAAGGTGTAGAAATGCACGCATAACGAACTTTTTTTAATAACGATTACTAGTACTCTAAACACGACAAAAACAAAATAAGGTAAAAATTATGGGTTTATTAGCAGCAGGAATCGGAGCAGGAATCGCGGCAATTGGTGCCGGTGTAGGTATCGGTATGATTGGTAAAGGTGCCGTGGAAAGTATTGCACGACAACCAGAAGCTTCAGGGGACATTCGTGGCGCGATGATTTTGACAGCCGCTCTTATTGAGGGTGTTGCGCTTATTGCCGCTATTGTTTGTATTCTACTCGTTTTCTTCGCTTAATCTTAAATCATCTCTATCATGATGTTGGTTTTAGCACAAGCGGGTGGGGGAGGAATCCTCAACTTTAACAGTGGTTTTGCCATATGGGTAGCTATCACG
>CAYRDO010000009.1:0-36472 GCA_964422985.1 uncultured Rhodohalobacter sp.
CGGCGAGCACATGGGAGGGGGCAGCGAAATTGTTAAGGATGATGATCCCTGGGGCGGCACTATGATTCAGATTGAAATTAATAGCATTGATAATTGCATCCCTCGAGATAGAGATATTTCCATCATTCAGCTTGATGTAGAAGGGTTTGAGGAGCAGGCGTTGAAAGGTTCAATATCAACCATAAAACGGTGTAAACCCATCTTGATATTAGAAGACGAAATTGATTCAACTGATGGCAAATGGTTTCAAGAGAATATCAAATCATTAGGGTATACCCAGGTTGATGAAATTCACAATAACAAAATCTTTACATGCGCTTGACACTGTGACTTTTGAGTTCTCTTTTGTAGCTAAAAATTGCAGCCCGAACGGTTATTAAAAAAGTTGCCTGCCCATACCAGTGAATTCTGTTGTTTGGTCTGCATTTTTAGATGATGCTTCTCTCGCTTTTTCAGTTATCTCGTACGTTTCTCCCCTGTATTCGAAGGAAAACTCAATCTCATAGTGCAGAAAATCAGTGAACGCAGGCTCTTCATCCAAACTATATGAAAAATTAAGTGATTCTCCCGGACTCAGCTCAATTCCAAGTCCACTCTCCTGACCTATTACTTTAGCCCCTTCATCTTTAGCGCTAATTTTGTTTAGGGTTAGATTCTCGGGAAGAATGTTTTTGATAGATATGTTTGCTTTCTGTACTCTGCTACCACTGCTTTCTGAAGCATAAAAAGAGGTAGAAATACAGTTCGTAACTGGCTGGCAATTTTTACTAAAATTTGTCTGAATATAGGTATCGTCTACTATGGTAATTTGTACAGGATTTGTATTTCCCGATGCATCACCTACCCAACCCTCAAATACGTATCCATCATTTGGATTGGCCGTTAACTGAACCTCTGAACCTTTTGAATAGTATCCATTTTCTTCCTCGCCTGTTATTTTGTTGACATCAACAGAACCGCCATTGGTGCTTGTCACATTCAGATAGAATAGTACTTTTGAAAATACAGCTCGTACCTCGGTTGTCTCATTTACAGTAACAGTTACTGGATTTTCGTTGCCGGTGAGATCTAATTCCCATCTTTCGAATTGCCAGTTTTCGGAAGGTTCAGCCACAAGTTCAACTGACTCCGCGTAGGAATAAACATCCTTCTCGGGATTTTTTATAACATTTCCCTTGCCTTCAATAATTACTTCGAGAGGAAATGTTCGCATCTCAAAATTTGCGACAATATTTTTTGGTGAATCTATGATAAATTGTCTTGGATTTCCATCTCCCGATATATCACCAGACCACTCCAAAAAACTCCATCCCTCTGCAGGTATTGCCTCTACTTCAACAGTGGTATTTACATCATAATCTTTTGCTGTTATAACCCTCTCTGTAACTTGCCCTTCCCCTTCTGTGGAAATACCAAGAGAATATTGTTTCTTTTCAAATACAGCTCTGAGAGATTCATCAGAGTTAACGCGTATCGTTATGGGATTTTCAGTTCCGGTGGCTGCTCCTTCCCACCTCACAAACGTCCACTCTTCATTAGGTTGTGCCTCAAAAGTTATTTCCTCCCCATCTTTAAACTCTCCTGAGGATGGTATCACATTTCCGGCTTCCAGTGGCAATGTAGTTGTATGTACAGTGTGTGATGGTGTGCTTTCTGTAGTGCATGAAATAGTCGTTAAAAAGCATAGATATAGTAACAGTATAGAATGGGTTCGTCTCATAGTAAGCTCTAATTAATGTTGCTGCCCCAAAAGTCTTCCAAAACGCTCATAAAAATATGTCTTGGCGATTAAAAAAACTATTTCAATAGAAATTATCGAATGACTAATATGAATGAAGATCTCAATCATGATCAATTTTTTTGTACCAAAAACAGGAACAAAAAATGCTTTAGAAAGTGACATCTTATTTCCAATCCTCAGCTTTAAATAAAATCTAGTAACGTTTGGTTTTTTAAAGACAACTTAAATGCATTTTACACTACTTACATGATAAGACGGGTTATTAAAGAACTCCGAGTGAAACTCGAAAAAAGGGAGAAAAAGAGAAATGCAAGATATACTGAGCCGATAAACTCAAAGGCAAATGTGTTGGATGCTTTTATAGCCTATAATGAATATGGCGGTTATTGTATCCCATCGAATTGCATTACAAGGCCTGCGGTACGACGCTTACTGGATGGGCGGGCTCATGAACCGAATACGATTAAATATATGCGAGAGAATTGCGGAAAGGGGGATATTGTCCATGCAGGCACATTTTTTGGAGATTTTCTTCCGGCACTATCAAGCGCCATTTCTGAAAAGGCACGAATCTGGGCTTTTGAACCCAACTTTGATAATTACCGATGCGCCCGGATGACAATCATTCTAAATGATCTTAAAAATGTAAATTTAAAGAATCTTGGATTGGGCGAGGAAAAGGCAACAAAGAGATTACGCATCCAAAGACCTTCTGGAGAGTTCATGGGAGGCGGTAGTGAAATTATTAAAGACAATGACCAGGGAGGTGGCACGATCGTGGACATACCGATTAAAAGCCTCGATTCATGCATACCTGCAGATCGGAATATTTCAATTATTCAACTTGATGTTGAAGGATATGAAGAACAAGCTCTAAAAGGTGCTATTGCAACTATTAAACGATGTAAACCAATATTGATATTGGAAGACGAAACCGACTCTACCGAAGATGATTGGTTTCAAGATAATATCAAGTCATTGGGATATTCTAAGATGGGTGAAATCCATAGAAACAAACTATTTATATGCAGGTAAACTGGGTTTTTAGCATTATCTTTTTCTAGGCGATTTCAACAAGTAAGACGTAATTTTCAAGAAGAATTCTCGTTAGCAGCTTTCACAGATAAATCGTAATATTAGAAATTACTAATCATTAAATGGCTTTAGCCTATCTTAATAGGTAATTGATACTGACAATATCCGGGGTTAACAATGCTTGTTGTACTGGTATTAATCTTATTACAAGCCCAAAGTTTCTTTACTGTGGATCAGGAGCAATTCTCTATGCCCACAGATTCTCTTATCTCCACGAATTGGACCGTTGAAGATGGGCTTCCAGTTAATTCAGTGAATGAAATAATACAGGATAGTACCGGCTATCTCTGGATTACAACGTATGACGGAATTGTCCGGTTCGACGGGTTGAATTTCAATGTTTACACACATTCTAACACGCCGGGTATTCCTCAAAACAGAGCTGTTTACCTTCTTCCTCAAACCGGAAACAAACTTTGGATTACCCTTGAAAATGGCGGCGTTCTTTTAAAAGAAGAAGATCAATTTACTCACTTCGACGAAGACGACGGATTCACCAATAGCAACGTTACTGATATGATGCTAGACATACATGAGGGTGTTTGGTTCTCATCACTCGAGGGAGTACATCAATTTAAGAACGGAGAATTCAAAACTATTTATGAAGGAAAAACCAATCTAGAGAACCAGGTTAACTACCTCTATGAAGATACGGACGGCTCCATCTGGTTTGCCACTGCTGACGGTTTAGTTCACTATGACGGAATGAGACAACGGAAATATAGATTGCCCGGCACTGATGACCACTACATACGGCGGATACAGCGAACAGCCGAGGGAGAGTTATTGCTTTCAGGTCAGAATGGAGTTTATATATTTTCAAATGGCGAGGTTACTCAACCATCACGACTCAATCTCCTTGACAGATCATTGGTTCACAGATTTGTTCAATCTAAACAACATCAAGAAACATATATCGCGAGCACTAACGGACTATACAAGTACAGTAAAAATGCTCTTACTCTGATACCGGGGAACGAAGATCCAACGAGCCCGTTCATCTTTTACTTTGAAGATCCTTCTAACAAAATGTGGCTCGTAAATGACAACGGTGCTGTTTACCTGTTAGAAAACGACAATCTGATCCCATTTCAATTTCCGGATGAAGGGGAATCTTACCATGTGAACAAATTGATGAGAGATCGCGAAGGAAATCTTTGGTTTACGACAGGAAGAAGCGGGTTGGTGAAGGTCAAGAACTCTCAGGTTAAAACCATAACTACGGAGGATGGCTTAAGTGGAAATAACATTTTAGGAATATTCGAAGCCCGAAATGGTGTTTACTGGATCGGCACACGGGATGAAGGTCTTAACACAATTTCCGGCAATACCATCACCCGATATTTTGAAGAAACTCCTCCTCTCAGAAATGTTGTACACAGTATTAATCAAGATCCGGAAGGAAATATTTGGGTAGGCTACCTCAATAGCGGACTTGTAAAATTCGATCATGAAACCGGCAATTACTCAGCTTTCAATATAGGCCCGACCGAACAGCTCAACGATGTTCACTCCATCTATTTCCGTAGAGATTCCTCTATGTGGATTGGCACATATGCCGGCTTGGTAGAATTCGATCCGGTAAACGAAAATCATACCTACTACACTACCGAAGACGGCCTTGGAAGCAACCTGATTCGATACATGGATGAAGATGGAAATGGTGCGTTATGGCTGGCGACTGTCCAAAATGGAGTCAGCCGTTTTAAAGACGGTGAATTCACAAATTATACGGTTGATGACGGCTTAGCCTCCAACAATATCCGTTCTGTATATGTTGATGAGTTTGATGAAGGCACGATTTGGGTGGGTACAGAAACCAACGGTATCAGCCGTATCAGAGATGGTGAAATCACATCCTTAAGCACAAAACAAGGATTGCCGGATCATGTGATTCATTACATTTCACAGGATTCGCTCGGCTATCTTTGGATGTCATCAAACAGGGGAATTTTTAAACTCAATAAACAACGTTTAAATGATTATCTGGATGGCACATCCGATAGTTTTGATTTGATCCATTTTGACAAATCCGATGGCATGCTGAACCCGGAGGCTAACGGTGGATTTCAGAAAGGTGGAATACGGACATCAGATGGGCGCTTTTGGTTTTCAACCCAGGAAGGTGTTGCCATTTTCCCGATTCGTCCAAATCAGGAAAACTCAACATTGCCAACTGTAATTTTTAATAGCCTGTTTGCAGATGGAGAGGCACAACCTATATCAAAAAACAGCCAAGTTGAACTGAATACCGGTACGAATGATTTCAGCATCAACTTTCATGCGCTTACGTATACATCCCCCGAAAAAACTCATTTCCGTTATAAACTGAATGGTTTTGATGATGCCTGGACAGAGGTTTATAATGAACGTACCGCAACCTATTCCGAACTTCCGGCGGGCGAGTATACTTTTCAGCTCTTGTCGTCCAATAATCACGGACTGTGGACCACAACTCCTGCAGAAGTGACTGTTATTGTGAGCGATTATTTTTACAACCGGTGGTGGTTTTTCCCGCTGTTAATTTTGCTATTTATCCTGGGGCTCATTCCTGCTTCTCATCTGAGATACCGATATATGCTTAAAAAGCAGAAAAAAATGCGGAAAGTTATAGATCGGCAAACGGCACGGCTTCAGGAAGAGAAGAGTGAGCTTGAGAGAAAAAAAGAAATTATTGAGCAGCAATCTGAAAAACTCCGCCAGTTGAATGAAACAAAAGATAAATTTTTCTCCATCATTGCTCATGATTTACGAAATCCCTTTCAGGCCATTTTAGGTTTTACTGAAATCCTTGTTCAAGACACAAGAAACCTGGAAAACGAGGAGTTTAAAGATCACGTTGAACAGATTGACATTGCCAGCAAACGCGTTTTTGAACTTCTGGAGAATTTACTGAAATGGGCTTCTCTTCAAACCGGAAAAATCAAACCGAACCCAAAAATATGCCAGATTGAAGAGATAACTACACATACCAAAAAACTGCTGGAGCATCAGGCGATGCAGAAGGATATTCCTATTATTACAGAGGTATCTTCGAAGACTACTGCTTTTGCTGATGCAAATATGCTGCGAACGATCTTACAGAATCTCGTCTCGAACGCTATTAAATTTTCGGAGGAAGGAAGTGAAATCATCATCAAAGCAGAAGAGAAAGGTGATTATCTACACATCTCTGTTAAAGATCATGGAATTGGAATTCCTGAAGAAATGCTGGATAAATTAATGAAGTTAGATACTAACACTTCCAGGTCAGGTACCAGTGAAGAGAAAGGGAGCGGGCTTGGATTAATCATTACAAAAGAGCTGGTTGATATCCAGAATGGTTCATTAAGCGTTGATTCAACTGTAGATGAAGGAACCACATTTACTATTACTCTTCCTAAAAATCGACCAGAATCAGCATAGATTTATGATTTCCACACTGTTTTTCTTTCCTAAAAAAATTACAATATTTCGATAGATTATAGTTCTTTAAATAAGATATTATAAGGTTTAACATTTCATTTATTCACTATTTTACGTTGGGTTCACGTTAATTCTACCGATACGAATTATACTTAAATTCAGGTGTTACATTGGCAGGGCTTCATCGCGACAACCCTTTTTTTTGAAAGAAATTGTTGCTTAGAAGGGAGATAAAATGGCAGATTGCAGTAAAACAATCGGGTGTACAATATGCCTGTGCCTTCTGTGTCTGTTCACACATTTGGCATATGCACAACATAGTACGACTGTTCTTCAAAAAAATGGAGATCGGATCGACTATTTTTCAGATCAGGAAGGAAACAGAATTCCTGATTATAGTCATGCCGGGTACAGATCCGGCGAAGATGAGCTCCCCTACTATCCCGTAAAAATTTCCATAGAGCCAAGCCCCGGAGACGATACCCAAAAAATTAATAGTGCCATTGCTTACGTGGAAGGTCTCAACCCGGATCATAATGGAGTTCGGGGAGCTGTAAAGCTTCAAGAGGGCATTTATCAAATTTCAGGTCAATTGAGAATCCAAAAATCCGGTGTTGTTTTACGCGGAGCCGGTAGCGGGCCCGATCCTCAAAATGCGTCTATCCTGCGGGTTTCTAAATCATTTCGCGGCACCGTTATGCAAGTGGGCACCGGCAATTACGATTGGCTTTACAATTACAGCGAGCCGGAAACACACGTTACTACCGAATTTGTTCCGGTAGGCTCTCGCATTTTTGAAGTGGCAGATGTTAGCATTTTCGAAGTAGGAGATAATATTATTCTTCGCCACACAAGCTCACAAAAATGGCTTGATACAATCAATGGCGGGGATACGGCTGCTGATCCACCCTGGGAAAAAGGATATATCGAGATCTACTACAATCGGGTAATTACAGGTATCAGGGATAGTACCATTTCTATTGATGCTCCCATTTTTAATCACCTGGACCGATCTTTGACAAGAACAAGAGTATATGAGGTCGATCGCAAGAATTTGGTAGAAGAATCGGGTGTGGAATATTTGAGAATTGAGATTCAAACGGACGGACAAACATCAGAAAATCATGCTGAAAATGGAGTTATTTTTGACGGTGTGGAAAATGGCTGGGCTCGTTATGTAAATGTTTTTCATTTCAGCTCATCCGGTTTTGCAACTCTCAATTCCAAAAATGTAACCATTGTAGATTCCGGTGCATATGAACCACATTCATCAGAAAGAGGTGAACGCCGGTATAATTTTAATGCCCAGTCTTTTTCAAACAATATTCTTTTTAAAAATGTGAAATCCAGTTTTGGCCGGCGCTCGTTCGTGTCAAACGGTACCAGTGTGGCCTCAGGGATTGTATTTTTGAACGCTCATTCAAAAGGTGCACTTAATTCATCCGAGGGACATCAAAAATGGAGCCAGGGGCTTTTGTTCGACAATGTTACGTTTGAGAATCCACAAACCTATTTTGTTCTTGGACTGTACAATCGGGGTGATTTTGGGTCCTCACATGGTTGGGGAGCCGTTCATTCCGTTGCATGGAATGTGGATGCAGCCGGACAGCAAATCATCATTCAAAAACCGCCTACTGCCCAAAATTATGCTATCGGAAATAATGGGGATGTGACCGGAGACGGAATCTATGAACATCCGGAAGGGTACATTGAAGACACAAATACCACTCCAGTTCCGCAATCTCTGTACAAAGCACAACTAAATGAACGGTTAAATTATGGCGTTCCGCCCGATGCCCCAGCCCGGTTATCTATATCAAATGCTCAAAAAAATCAACTTGATTTATCCTGGAACCACTCTTCGGTAAAAGAAACTGATTTTATTGTTGAACGCTCTTCAGATGGCGGGCAAACTTTTCAAATGATTGATATAGCTCAGAACAGTGATTCATCATATACCGACCGCAAACTTGGGGAAAAAGTTTATTATTATCGTGTTCAGGCACAGGATGAAAATGGAAAATCTGCCTACTCAAATGTAGCCTCAGGTCAGGCGTCTTTTACGAATGAATATCTAAGCAATTTTCATTTGAAAGAGCCAGAAAATCAAACCGAAATTTCAATTGATGCCGACCCGGATAAACTGTTGATCTTTCAGTGGGACATTGCCAAAACGGATTTGGATATCGATTTCACCTTGTTGTTGGATAAACCAACAGGTGATTTTTCCGATCCCTTGGCTTCGATCAGTGCGGGAGATCAAACGGAGCTCTCCATTACGTACAGAGAATTGATCTACATTCTGCAGGTGGCTGATATTATCATTGAATCTAAATACGACCTTAAATGGACCGTACGGGCGAAAACCGAGACCCTTGAAAAACAGGCAGCCGAGGAGTTCTTTTTTACACTTGTGAAGAAGCCGAATTCCGAAATCCTGGATGAAATTGATAAAGAAACCGAGCTCAATCAAAACTATCCAAACCCCTTCAATCCGGTTACCACGATCCGATTCTACCTGGCTGAGGAAAGTGATATCACAATCGATGTTTTTGATCTTGCCGGGTTCAAAGTTGCAACCATAGAAAAAGGGTTCAGGGAGCCCGGATACCATGATGTAGAATTTGACGGTAGACGATTGGCGAGTGGTGTTTATCTGTATCGGTTGAAGACCAAAAATCAGGTTCAATCCCGAAAAATGATTCTAATCAAATAATCGGCTGATACAGAAGATTGAGGTAAACTGTTGACGCTACACTCCCAATGCAATACTCTGAGATTGCTTCACTTACTTGACAATGACCGAACAAAGACACTCTATTCGTATCTCAGAGACTCAACAGGATCCACTTTTGCTGCTTTGATCGCTGGAAATATTCCTGCAATCAACCCGATGAGAGCCAGTACGCCCACAGTAATGACGATGGCTAATTGTGAAATTTCCGGTTTACCGAGAAATTGACCGGCGCCTTCTGTCATATTCATCGCCAGCACTCCGTAGACAATCGCTGATGAAACTGCCAATCCTAAAAACCCACCCAAAAATGAGATAAAGAGTGATTCAAATATGAATTGAATTATAATGTGAATTTTCCGGGCTCCAACAGCCAGTTTGATCCCAATCTCCCTCGTACGCTCTTTTACGATTACAAACATGATATTTGCCACACCAACACCGGCAATCATCAGCGTAAAAAATCCTACGGTAAACAGAAAAATCTCAAGTCCGGTTGCCACTTTTTGATTCATCTCTTCGGCTTCAATGAAATCCCACATTGGCATAGCCTGTTCATCTGCCGGATCGAATTTATACTTGGTAGAAAAAATATTGGTAACGGCTGCTTTAATCTCTTCCTGTTTATTGGGATCGTTTGGACGAATTAAGATGGAGCCAACATTTCGATCTCCATAAATATTCCTGAACGTTGAATATGGAATAATGGCACGATCGGCATCCGGACCGTTATTCATGGAAGTCTGCATTTTTGATTGCATGGTCCCAATCACTGTAAATGGTACATCATTCAGCATCACCTCTTTTCCAACCGGATTCTCCTCCTGAAATATTCGCTTGGCAATTTCATCCCCCAGAAACAAAACCCGGCGCATCTCATCTACATCCTTTTCATTGATGAATCGACCGCCCTCAGCCGGATACATCGTTCGCATGATCTCAAAATCGGGATTCACCCCTTCCATGTAAGTGTTCGTCCGAATATCGCCATATTCGATAGTGGCTCCCCAGCGGCCATATTGAGGGCTCGAGTATTGAACATCCGGTACGGCACGATCAATTAAGTCAACATCATCTTCCGTAAATCGAATAGCTCGTCCGATTCCAAGGCCTTCGTAATTCATGCTGGTTTGTCCGCCATAAATGATGATCACCTGGTTGCCGGCGCCAAGCATACCTTCCATCATGCTGGTACCCAACCCCCGTCCAAAAGCCAAAAGCAAAACCACCGAAAGCGTACCCCAGGCAATAGCCAGAAGTGTTAAAAACGATCTCAGTTTCTGTTTCCCAAGATCAGCAAAGAATTCTCTGAATAAATTTCGCCACATATTTTCAATTTTCTAATTTTCTAACTCTTCCTTTGAGGGAAGACAGGTTTATCAGGCTTTTCCTGATAAAGCAGATGGGTGTTTGGGATTGAAAATCTTGCTTCATAACTTATTCAATCGACACCCCTCACCTTCGTTTCACTTCGGCACTCCCCTCCAGGGGAGAACTCTTTTTACCTCCTTAAACATTCTACAATATCCAATCTCGACGCACGCCATGCCGGGAGCATGCCGGCGGTAAACCCAACAAATCCTAAAACGGCAAATGCGATCAATCCAACTTCCGGTGAGAAGTAGGGCGCGCCTACAAATTCTTTAATTGGGATATTTTGTGTAGCCTGAACCAACAGCCAACCGATGACATATCCTGCGCCGGCCCCCAAACCAATAATCAAAAATGTTTCCAGGAAGAACTGTCCCATAATATGATGCCGGCGTGCTCCTACCGAGCGCCGAATGCCAATCTCTTTCATCCGCTCCTGTACCACCACAAACATGATATTTGCCACTCCAATCCCACCAACTGCTAGCGTAAAAAATCCAATCAGACCTAAAAATCCATTGATTCCCAAAAACATGATGTCGATAAAGGACCAAAATTCATTGGTATCCCAAAGGCCGATGGCATCCGTATCAGAAGGATCAAACCGATGTTTTCGTCCCATCACTTCGTACACTTGCGTTCGAATATTTTCAGCCATCGCGGGGTCTTGCGGAGTGTAGATGATGTTATTCACGATATCGGTTCCCATCATAGTTGAAAATGTAGTTGCCGGAATAAACGCACGGTCCTGATCTTGCTGAGAGTACGATGAGTTTTGAATTTTCTCAGCAAGCACTCCAATCACGGTGAACGGTGTATCTTTCATCATCACTTGTTTACCGATGGGATCTTCAGCTTCAAACAGATTTTGAGCCAATCGATTCCCCAGGAATATGACCCGTCGCTGGTCTTTGATATCGTCTTCATTCAGCCATCTCCCGCCTTGTTGCTCATACATATTCCGAACCTCCTGATATGCCGGATATACACCCCCAACGGATGAATTACGCCGCTTTTCACCGTACGAAATTTGCAGATTTTGCATGTACTCCGGCAGAACGACATCCATCGCGGGAATTTGCTGTTTAAGCATCCATGCATCGGCTTCGCGAAAACGGATTGGCCGGCCAACTCCATATCCTTCAAAGGCTTTTGTTGTTTGACCCGGGAACATAATCGCCAACTGATCTCCCATTCCCCGCATATTCAATACGGTTTGATCCCTGAATCCAACACCAAAGGCAAGAAGCAGAATCAGAGTTGCCGTACCCCACATAATTCCGAAAATGGTGAGGAAACTTCGCAACCTTTGTTGGTTCAGATTTCGAAAAAGGTCCGTAAAAAGACTTAGGATAGACATGGAATAAAGCTGATAATTTAAATTCGACTTCCCATAAAAGTCTCCCTTTGAGGGGAGACAGTCCCGAGTTTTAATCGGGACAGAGAGGTGTTCACGGAGTCCAGCGGGACATCCCCCGAGTTCATTCGCTGAACGCTCATATCACTTTCCCCCTTCTAAGGGGGAATTTTTCTATCTAACTGTTAAAGTTCGAACCGTTCGTTCTAAAACCTTATCGCCCTCCGATAAACCGTCAGTTACGGCTACGGTGATGGCATCGCTGAGGCCAAGTTCTATCTCTTTTTCTACCCGGCTGCCGGGTTCATCGCCGGGAATCTCAATAATGTTCTTCCCATCTTTCATGCTGATGACCCGCTCCGGAATCGTAATTACATTTTCCACCTGTTCGATAATAATATCTGCGTTAGCAGAATAGCCTGCCCGAAGTGTTACTCCGTTTGTATTGGTGATGATGATCTCAACAGGGAATACCGTTGCGTTATCTTCTTGAGTGGCTTTTAATGAAATTCGGGACACTTCACCATAGACCACGGCATCAGGTAACGCACCAATTTTAATCTCGGCCGCCATGCCTTCCTGCATTTTACCTACATCAATCTCATCAACAGTGCCTTTAAAAAGCAGCTTATCCATTCCGGCAAGAGTCATGAGTGCGGTGCCTGCCTGGTAGGATGTAAGCGGAACAACAGGCTCGCCTTCATCAACCATCTTCTCAAGAATATAGCCGTCTACCGGTGCGCGAACGACCGATTCAATGACCGTATCACCAATAGAAACTTTGCCAGACTCTAACAGATCGAGACGTTCCTCGCTGATTTGGAGACGAATCTTCACGTCCTCATACTGTTGCTCGAGTTGTTCATATTCCTGGACAGAGACCAGTTGTTGATCCATCAGTTTCTGCATTCTCTCCATTTCACTCTCGAGGCTGTTCTTCTCAATCTGTGTTCGTTCCAGGTTCCGTTTTGCTTCTGCAAGTTCTAAAGGAGTTGGGTCTGGTTTTACTTCAATGAGCGGCTGACCCTGCGTAACATAATCTCCAGGTTCAGCAAAAATTTTACTCACCACTCCCGATATCTTCGATTTTATCTCAATTTCATTCTCCGGCTCTATTGTGCCGACAGCCAGCGCTTTTTCTACGACTGTTCCAACTTCAGCCACAACAAATGGATCTTCCTGCCCCTCTTCAGATGATGAATCTCCTTGTAAAAAGTAGAAGGCGCCGCTGCCCAACACAATTACAACAAGAAGAGTTATCCATAATTTTTTTCCTTTCATGTCACATCCTTTTTTTGATTCAAAACTCAATTATCAATATTGATGGCTGTCATTACGGAAGTTTTTTTACAAGGTTACTGAGATTACGATCCAATTCTCGATCTTTTTTGTTTACTTTTATGCGAAGCGGTTATTAACTCTGCTATATTACCTTTGGTGATTACTCGCTGAGACATGAATCAAAACAAACATTGAAGAAAGATTTAACGACATACCTTTTGAAAACGAGCCCGATCGTTTTCTTTCTTTCTCTGGCTTTCTTCAATGCAGAAATATGGGCACAGGATACAACTGCCAGATCTGCAACTGATCTAACTTGGAATACCGAAAGACTTGAGAAAGGTATTTATTGGAAAAATTATGAAGGAGATGAACTTTTTGATTCCAAGCAAAACATCAACCTGATTGAGGTTTATTTAGATAGTGTATCCACCGAATTTAAACTGGCCTTTCTGGAAGATAGTTTGATAAAAACCAGTGAATTTGGAGTTAATCATGATGCGTTAGTAGCGGTAAATGGCTCATTCTTCAATAGCGAGGCGGGTGGATCAGTTGTATTTCTGAAAGTAAATGGAGAAGTGATTCACGAGGGGCATGTCAACCGAAATCCTTTTAACGAGCAGGGAGCTATCAGTTGGTCTGCAGATGAGCCAATTCAAATTTTAAAAAAGCCGGAGGATGGCTGGCTCAGTTCACCACTTGAAACGATACTGAGTTCGGGTCCTTTGCTTATTTTTGATTCCCAAATTCAGACATTTAATAACAATCCTTTTTATCAAAACAGACATCCCCGAACAGCGGTAGCTATAACAAACGACCGGCGCCTCTTTTTGGTTACTATTGATGGACGGTCGTTCCAGGCTTACGGTATGACCATCCCGGAATTGACAAATTTTTTAATTGATCTTGAAGCAAAAGACGCCTTGAATTTGGATGGAGGTGGGTCCACCGCAATGTGGATCAGAAACAGAACGAATAACGGAATTGTAAACTATCCAAGTGATAATCTAAAATACGATCACGAAGGCGAACGAAATATTGCAAACGCTTTATTGATCGTACCATCAACCCATTGAGTTTAAATCATAACATAAATCATAACTAACCAACAATTATGAAACGAATAGCAGAAGCAGTTTGGAAAGGTTCAGGAACTGAGGGATCAGGAACGTTAACCACACCTAAAAGTGGTGCATTTACCGATTTACCATACTCCGTAAAATTACGATTTAAAAATGAAGACGGCACCCAGGGAACAAACCCTGAAGAGTTGATAGCTGCCGCACATGCAGGTTGCTTTGCAATGGCGCTAAGTGTTGCCTTGGAAAAGGAGGGCTACACAGCCGATTCTATTGAGGCAAAAGCTACTCTAAGCCTGGAGCAGGAAAATGGCGGATGGGCTATCACTAAAAGTGCGCTGAAACTCGAAGCCTCTGTACCTGATATTTCGGATGATGAGTTCGATGAAATTGCACAAGGCGCAAAAGCCGGCTGCCCGGTATCGAAGCTTTTAAATGCCGAGATTACTTTGGATTATACGCTGAATTAAGCTGACAATTCTTAACCGGATCTTCTGTTTGCAATTGCGGATAGATTGATCCGGTTTTTTTCTTCTCCTTCCTATCAATACTCTCCTACTTCTTAAAGATTGGTACTTTTAGCTAAACGTTGATTTGATTAAGTTCTGCCAGTTTTTATCCTCTGAAATAATCTTTAAATCTTTCCTCTTACCATGAAAAAAAGGGCGCGATTTTTAAGCTTTTTAGTTCTTTCAATCCTGATTGCATCCCCATCTTTTGCCCAACTCCAATCACCGGATGAATTTTTGGGATATGAACTAGGCGAGCGATGGACGCCACATCACGATGTGCTTGATTATGTGACTCATGTTGCGGAAGAATCGGAATATGCCACCATTCAACAATACGGGGAAACTTACGAACACAGAGAGTTAGTGTATCTTGTTGTAACCACACCTGAAAATCATGAGAACCTGGAGGAGATCCGCCTGAACAATCTCCGGATGATCGGGCTCGCGGCCGGAGAGATCACATCTAACCAAAAAGCAATTGTTTGGCTGAGTTACAACGTGCACGGCAATGAAACTTCCAGTAGTGAAGCGGCCATGAAAACGCTGTATGAGTTGGTTCAGCCTAATAATAACAGAACAAAAAACTGGCTCGAAAATACGGTTGTGATTATCGATCCTATGGTCAACCCCGACGGACGAGATCGCTATGTGTATTGGTACAAGCAGATGGTGGGCGAAGAACCGAATGCCAATTACATATCACGAGAGCATCATGAACCGTGGCCGGGCGGGCGGTCGAACCACTACCTTTTTGATCTGAATCGCGATTGGGCGTGGCAGGTTCAGAAAGAATCTCAGCAGCGGTTTGAAATTTACAAACAGTGGTATCCGCACATTCATGTGGATTATCATGAACAGGGATACAATTCCCCCTATTATTTTGCACCGGCGGCGGAACCATTTCATGAAGTGATTACCGATTGGCAGCGCGAGTTTCAAACCACGATTGGCGAGAATAACATCAAATATTTTGATGAGCAGGGCTGGCTCTATTTCACAAAAGAGCGGTTTGATCTTTTTTACCCAAGCTATGGCGATACCTGGCCAACGTATCACGGAGCTATCGGAATGACCTATGAGCAGGCCGGACACGGCACAGCAGGGCTAGCCATCGAAAAGGCCGAGGGAGATACTCTAACGCTGCGTGACCGGCTCATACACCACTATACAACGGGAATCTCCACGATTGAAATCTCCTCACAAAATGCCGAGCGATTAATCAGAGAATTTCAAAACTACTTCGATCAGGCGCAGGAAGAGCCCAGCGGTCAATACAAAACGTTTGTGATAAAGGGCGATAACGATTCCGACAAAATTTATCACCTGCTTTCCGAACTCGATAAAAATCAGATTACGTATGGCACAGCCGGCAGTGCTCGAACAGTAGACGGATATGATTTTTCCACAGGTGAGACAAACCGGGTTTCAATTTCTGAAGATGATATTATCGTGAGTGCCCATCAGCCGCAGGGGAATTTTGTGCGTGTTCTGTTTGAACCGAATCCGGCACTCTCTGATTCGCTGACTTACGATATTACCGCTTGGGAGGCGAACTATCGCTATGGATTGGATGGGTTTGCGCTCGAAAATCGGATCAACCCTGAAATGAATATCACTGCAGATGATTTTCGATCGAATGAAATTAGCGGAGTTGAAAATCCATATGCTTATATCATGGAATGGGATTCTTTGGACGATGCCCGATTCCTTTCCGATATCACACAAAAGGGAGTGAAAAGTCGTTTTTCTACGGTTGATTTAGAGATTGACGGGAAGAGTTATAAAAAAGGCTCCCTCATTATCACAAGAAACAATAATGGTCAGCTTACTGATTCTTTTGATGAGATCATTCGAACCGCTGCCGAGAAACATCACCGTTCACTGTATGGTTCATCAAGCGGATACGTATCCGGCGGATCGGATTTTGGGTCGGGAAATGTGGAGTTTATCGAGAAGCCGAATGTTGCCGTTCTAATAGGCGAAGGAACGTCCTCTCTGAATGCGGGCGAAATCTGGCACTTTTTTGACCAACAGCTCGACTACCCTGCCACCCTCATCCACACGGACGATTTAATGAGATTCGACTTGGATACGTTCAATGTTCTGATTCTGCCTTCGGGTCATTACAGGGAGGTGCTTACGGATTCCGCGATTGAGAAGGTTAGCGCGTGGACTACCGATGGTGGAACCCTTATTCTTTTTGGCGAAACGAATCGGATTTTTACAGGACGAGATGGATTTCAGCTTCAACGAAAAGTTCTTGAACATACAGCTCCAACAAATGAAGAGAAACTTCGGCCCTATGAAAATCAGGCTCGAAATCGGGCCAGTTCACGGGTTCCCGGCTCCATCTTTAAAGTATCCCTAGACAACACACATCCGCTGGCGTACGGGTATGGCAATCTTTACTATTCTCTGAAGACAGACGAGGAGGCATTTGAATACCTTGACACAGGCTGGAATGTCGGAACTGTCCAATCCGCGGATGCGAACATGAGCGGATTTGCGGGATATGAAGCACAGCAAAAACTGGAAAACACTCTCTCGTTTGGAGTAGAGCCTCACGGGGCAGGTCAGGTGGTTTACTTTATCGACAATCCGCTCTTCCGCGGATTCTGGGAAAATGGAAAACTGTTGATCGCGAACGCCATTTTCTTTGTGGGGAATTGAGGTTTGAACCTTTCTTACCCTCTCTATGTTACTTCCAAAGATTCCGTATCTTTATACGTTAATCTGAAAAAGATTGAAGTCAATTCATGGCACGCAAGAAGTTTGATATCCCTGTAATGTACCAGTCTCCGGTGATCCGCAAGGTGAAGGAGGCGAACAAAATCACCGATCCGCGAAAGAAGGACCTTACTCCCACTACACTAAATTTCGGACCTGTTTCATTTTTGATTCCACGCCATTTTGGGTTCTGTTACGGTGTAGAAAACGCAATCGATATTGCCTATAAAACGGTTGAGCAAAATCCGGATCAGGATATATATCTACTCAGCGAGATGATTCACAATCCTACCGTAAATGAGGATCTTCAGGCAAAAGGTGTGAAGTTTCTTTTTGAGACCGATGGAACGGAAAATATCCCCATCGAATCGCTGGATTCGGATGATATTGTGATTGTGCCGGCATTTGGAACTACACTCGAAATTCAAGAGAAATTGAAAAAACAGGGCATCGATCCTTATGAATTCAACACGACATGTCCGTTTGTTGAGAAAGTATGGAAGCGCGGAAGTCAGCTCGGCGAAAAGGGATACAGTTTGGTGGTTCACGGCAAGCATCGTCATGAGGAAACCCGGGCGACTTTTTCTCATAGTGCTGACCACTCTCCGGTTGTGGTGGTTCTCAATCCTGAGGAAGCCCAGATCCTCGCAGATATTATGACGGAAAAGCGACCTCTAGAAGATTTTGAAACTTATTTTGGGCACAAAAGCACCGATGGATTTAACCCGCTGGAGGATCTCAGGCATTTCGGAGTGATCAATCAAACAACCATGCTTGCTACCGAAACACAGGAAGTGATGGAGATCCTGAAGAAAGCCGCTGCCGAACGGTTTGGCGAGAGCAACGTTCTGGATCATTTTGCTGATACGTCCGATACACTCTGTTACGCAACCAACGAAAATCAGTCGGCTACTTACGCTTTGGCAAATGCCGAGCCGGATCTGGCAATTGTTGTCGGAGGTTATAACTCATCCAACACGATGCACCTTGTGGAGATTTTGGAGGAATACTGCCCAACCTATCACATTCGTGATGCAAATGAGTTTGAGTCGCCAAAACAGATTCGCCATTTCAACCAATGGAAAAAAGAGATGCTTACCACTCAAGACTGGTTACCGGTAGATCAACCCAATCTTCGAATTGCGCTTACGTCAGGTGCATCATGCCCGGATGTTTTAGTGGATGAAGTTCTTTTGGAAGTGCTGGAATTTTTCCCGAATGCGCGCCCAGTCGAAGATGTTCTCAGTCCTTTTGATGAAACCGTTGAAACAGACAATTAAGTGTTACTCGGGTACAATCCTAAAATAGGAAACTCTGGGAGGCTGAAAACTTCGAAGACGAATATTATAATCGGTTTCCACGGTTTCTATTTCCGGTGCAATTCGGCCTGATTCATCCTCTTCAATCACCGAATAATCAACATACGCCCGAAACGGTCGAAGATTCTCAATGTCTGAATACTGGTTGATAGGCACATCAAACAAAACCGTAATTGATGATGGATTATAGGTGACAGCTCGGCCGGCCGGCAGATTCCTGGTCCGAATAGGTACACGAACTTCGGCTTCTGTGAATTCCGCGATTTGTGCTTGAAAATTCACACTCTCCACTCCTAAACTTAACTTGGTATCCGGTTGTAGCAATTCAATGTTTCGTTGAATATCACTGTCAACGTCATCAATTTGAATTTCCGCTGTTGCCCATTCCGTAACCGATTCTACAGCGGCAGCCGTACCTGAAATGGTAACACTGTCGGGCGTGATCTCAGGTTCATGGAGGAGTCCGAATTGTCCCCGCATATTTAATTGAACATTGCTGACAATAGGAACTCGTTTCGTAACTTTTGGTTCTGTCTGAATGGTTATCTGAGACGGCTGTACCTGGATGATATTCAAATCTGAAAAGGCACCAATTTGATTTCGCATCTGTTCCGACAAATTTACCTGCTGGCTTTGCGCCGTAACCAAAACCCTGGGAGGACTATTATACACGGAAATAATATTCCATCCTTCTCCGGATACATTTACAGTTGCCGTCTCCGGAATATCACTGCTAATAACTTCATCATCGGAAATACTGGCAACCTGTATCGGAACCTGGATGGTAACATTAAAGTCTCTGCTAAGATTGACAATAAACCACAAACAGACAGACATAAAAAAGGCGATACTGAAAGCGATAATCTTCTCACGATTTTCCGCGTGATAACTGTCGCTCTCGTCCCCTCGAGGGCCTTTCTCATCGGAAAACAGGCCTTTTACCCAATCTGATATGGAACTAAACAAATTCATCTATCTGCAAATATGCACAATTATTTCATGTTCGAACAATAATATCTTTTACCACTTTTGAATCGACCTTGTCATTTAAACGCTTTGCGATCGAATAACGATTAGAATGGATTTCATACCTCCAAGCTTCGTTTTTTACAACAACAACGAGCTTCGATCCCTCAAAGCTTACCTTTTCTGTTACGGCATCAATATTTTCTCCAACCACTTCAGGCCAATAATGAAGCACGAGCCCTCTTTTTAGCTCTGACTTCTGCGGAATCTTATCCATAAATTCTTTCAGAAGCTTATCCAGTGATTTTGGTTTTCTGCCAAATGCCATCTCAGAATTTACTGTTTACTGTTCCATTTTCTACCGTAAACCACGCATTTTGTTCAACACCATCAAACATTGTTTTATCAAAAGGCCGCTCCGATGCGGATGTTATAAACGTCTGTCCCGAGTGTTTCGTAAGTGCTTCGGTAATCACATCAATTTTTTGTTGATCCAGGTTCCCAAACACATCGTCCAGCAACATAATCGGCAGATCGTCCAGCTCATCCGAATAATAAAAGAGCTGTGCCATCTTCAACGCCATCGAAAACAGCCGGTGCTGTCCCTGTGATCCATAGTTTCGAAGTTCAATATCACCCAGAAAAAAAACAACCTCGTCCCGGTGCGGACCAATAATGGTTTGTTCGCGCTCCGCCTCTTTTTCAAAATTACTTTCTATCTGATTTTCATATTCAGTACGAATCTGTTCAAGTGACTCATACTCCTTACAAATTGATTCATACCGCAAAGACGGTTTTAAATTCAGCCCGGTGATGCTCTGATATTGAATCGCCAGATACTTTTTGAACTTTTCCAGAACTTCAGCGCGCTTGTGAATAATCGCCGATCCTGTTTCTACAAGCTGAATGTCCCACGGCTCGAGATATGTTTTCAACATCGAGAGAGGACCGTGATATTCCTGCAAAAGCTTATTTCTCTGTTTCCTGATTTTTCTGAATTTAATTAGATCCCGCAAATATTTAGGGGATATCTGGCTGATCATGCTGTCCAGGAATGAGCGTCTTTCCGCGGGTCCCTCGCTTGTAAGTTTTCGATCTTCGGGACTGAGAACCACGACCGGTACCATCCCGATCAAATCGGAGAGTCGATCCAGCGGACTGTCATTCACAAAAATCTTTTTGCCTTCGCCACGGGAGTAGCTGCAACTGACTTTGAATGATGAACGGATCTCCCCTTCAAAATCACCATCAATCATAAAATACTTTTCATCATGATGGGCCACGTACTGATCGCTCGAAGCCACAAAACTTCGCGTCATACAAAGATAGTGAATGGCATCAATCAGGTTCGTTTTGCCGGCGCCATTTGCTCCCGTAAATAAATTCAGGTGTGGCGCAAATCGAACCTCAGTCTCTTCATGATTCCGAAAAAATTGAAGTTTAAGTCGATTGATGCGCATTTATAATGAAATTTGAGGAGTGAGGAAAGAAGTCCCACTCGAGAAAGGATTTAGGAGTGTGTCTAGTCAAAAAATACTGAAACCTTGTAGATATTAGAGACCTGTAAACACACCCCTGATGATTTCACTTCGCGGTAATCGCTTCGCTCGGAGCGTGAATTCACTCAATCATCTGTCTCCTCTCCAGAGGGGAGCTTCTCAACCCTGATGCTTACTAAAATCCAAATACATCTTTGCCAAGGAAGATGGCACTGTCACCCAGCTCTTCCTCAATTCGGAGAAGCTGATTGTATTTGGCAACTCGGTCAGTACGGCTCATCGATCCGGTTTTAATCTGCCCGGCGTTCGTAGCCACAGCAATATCCGCAATCGTGGTATCTTCCGTTTCACCGGATCGGTGTGAAATAACGGCTGTGTAATCATTCTTGTGAGCCATCTCGATGGCATCCAGCGTTTCAGTGAGGGTTCCAATCTGGTTCACTTTAATAAGAATGGAATTTCCAACTCCCTTGCTGATACCATCTGCAAGTCGGGTGGTGTTTGTTACAAACAGATCATCCCCAACAAGCTGAACTTTATCGCCGATGGAGTCAGTCAGTTTTTTCCAGCCATCCCAATCATCTTCATCCATTCCGTCTTCGATGGAAATGATTGGATATTTTTCGGCCCATTCGGTCCAGTAGCCCACCATTTCGTCGGAATCTCGTATGGATCCGTCGCTCCACTTAAATTCGTATACGCCTTTATCTTTGTTGTAGAATTCTGAAGCAGCAGGATCGAGTGCAATCAGCACTTCTTCACCGGGTGTGTATCCTGCTTTTTCAATGGCAGTAAGAATTACTTCAACGGCTTCTTCATTTGATTTCAAGTCAGGTGCAAATCCACCTTCATCGCCTACAGATGTGTTATATCCCTTAGATGAGAGCACTTTTTTGAGGTTATGGAAAATTTCAGCGCCCATCTGAACCGCTTTGCTGTAATTCTCAGCGCCGGACGGCATAATCATAAATTCCTGAGGATCCACATTATTGTCGGCATGCGAACCACCGTTGATAATATTCATCATGGGGAGCGGAAGTACTTTGGCATTTACGCCGCCTAGGTATCGCCACAGTGGCAAACCGGTTGCTTGAGCCGCTGCTTTGGCAACTGCCATCGACACGCCCAGAATAGCATTCGCGCCTAATTTGGATTTATTGGGAGTGCCATCAAGTTGAAGCATAATCTGATCAATCTCTGTCTGCAGATATGCCGGGTATCCTACAAGTTCATCAACAATAGCTGTATTTACGTTATCAACAGCTTTTTTTACACTTTTACCAAGAAAATAATCGCTGTCTTGGTCTCTTAACTCTACAGCTTCATATTCACCTGTTGACGCACCGGAAGGAACCGCTGCTCGTCCCACAATTCCGTTGCTCAGGGATACATCTACTTCTACAGTTGGATTTCCCCGTGAATCCAAAATCTGCCGTGCATGAATATCTTCAATTAAACTCATAATCCTAATTTAGTTAGTTAAATTTACATCACTGTAATGTACTGCTAAATACAGTTAGCATAAAGTGGAAAGGGAGGCGTTTTTGAATGATATCGAATGTGCAGGATTGAAGTACAAGGTATAATATCTGACCCCATTTACAGAATAGGTATTAAACCGGAAATTCCTGAACATTGAATATCGAATTTCAAACAAGGAGTGCTATAGGGCGACTCCTTCAAAAATTCAAGGTTGGATATTCAGTGCCTGACTATCAAAACAATAGTGCAGACAGGTGTCAAATTTATTGCCAAAGCCAACCGAATGTGAACGTGATTTGGGGGGATCCAAAGAATTTTTGTGCATCAAAGAAAGGTTCTAAAGCAAGTTCTCCCGTTTCGGGATCTACAACAAATTGTTCACGACCTGTTTCCGGGTTGATTTCAAGCCGCGGCTGATTCGGCATCATCAACTGAATGCCATCGGGGAAGTAATAGAAATAGTAACCAAATTCAATTGAGTTCAACCGGGCAAAATTTCCGCCAATATCTAAGCCTATTTTCATCTCGCCTGTTCCGCCAAGATGCCAATCACCATCACTCCAACCTTTAAAAATATCGTTGATGGGTTCGAAGTAATTTGAAAACTGCTCCCGATAGCCATTTTCATTTTCATCCTGAAAATATGGATACGAAAATGATGCAACCGGCCCAAGCGAAGCACTTACGAAGAACCTGTAATCATCCTGAATTATATTTGAGAATAACCGGTGGCGGAGCCCAATTAACAGAGGAAATGCAAAAGCGCGCTGATATTTATTGGGTATAATCTGTTGACCAAAGAAATAATCTGTGAAAGTTTGTTCGCTGGCATCTCTCAATCCCCCCATTCTCAAGGTTGCCATTAATTCGGTGCTTGGTGCTACAACTTTTCTGTACTCGCCGCCCACGCCGAATCCAAAATTATTCATCACTACATTAAAGCCAAAACCGGAATCATACTCATTTTGAATATTAGATATGTTCCGAACGACTTCTTCAACTTCTGGCTCTTCTACGGCTGGCTCAAGTGGCTGTGAAATTACCCCTGCTGGAGAAAGAACCATTAGAATTACTCCAAGAAAAGCCAAATGTGGAATCACTTTTTTCATATGAAAGAAATTTTTCTATTTGTTAGCATAACGTAAATATTTGCTCTGGCATTGCATCGAAAATGTATAAAATAATTTGCAGTAATTCGCTCTCAGAACATTCTTTGCAATACAAATTTGACAATTGTTGTATTTAGGCTTTTATTCCTGCTGAAATTTTGCCTTTTTTTTCAATTCAATAGGGATTTCTATAAATATGAGTACAGTTACAAAATATCTTGTTTACGGTCCCGTCGATACACTTCGAAGGTTACCCGTAAAACTTTTTGAAGACCAAGAGCCAAAATACCTTTATAAATACAACGCTAGCGAAGGCAACGACCAGGTTTATGTGGCCGTCTACGAACAGTTTGAAAAACAAATCAATGCAACCATAACCGTTACCTGTATCATTGAATGCACCGATGACCAAAACCGCATTGAGATGAAGAAAGCGGGTGGACGCATGGGATTCCGAGGCAGCTCTCTTACCGAAGAAAAAAATGTTGAATCGGATCTCGTAGATTTTATCATGGACTTCTCCAAACGATTTGGACTTTCCTTACAGGAAGAAGTTGATGACAGCGACAGTGCTGAAGAAGAGGACGAGAATTAGGGTACATATATGAGTGGATCTGACCGGGTTTGGACGGTGTTGTCCATGCTCGAATGGGCGACTGATTATTTTGAGAAAAAAAACGTCCCCGATCCAAGATTAAGCATCGAATGGATTGTAGCCAAAGCTTTGGGCTGTAAACGCCTGGACCTTTATATCCAGTTCGAACGCCCCCTCTCCAGTGAGGAGCTCGATAAAATTCGACCGCTCGTAAAACGCCGGGCATCCTACGAACCACTTCAATACATTACGGGTACTGCCCAGTTTATGGATGCAACCATTGCCGTGGATTCAAATGTTCTCATCCCACGCATTGAAACCGAGCAGTTGGTGGATCTTCTTCTTGAGCATTTCCAATATCGAAAAGATGAAAATTTAAATCTTCTTGATATTGGAACAGGAAGCGGATGTATTCCTATCGCTATCAAAAAGAAAAGTCCAGAGTGGTATTGTGCCGGTTTTGATATCTCGGAAAAGGCGATTGAGTTTGCAAGAAAAAATGCTGAACTCAATGAAGTTTCAGCTGATTTTTTCCAAGCGGATATATTAGAACTGGACCGTTTGCCCGAAGAATATCAAAAGCCGTGGGATATCATCATTTCCAATCCACCCTACATCACGGAAATTGAAAAAAAAGAGATGCATCAGCAGGTGACCGAACACGAACCCCATCTCGCTCTTTTTCATGAAAAACCGCTAGAGTTGTATTCGGCGATTATCAATTTTGCCGCTTCGCAAAAAGCCACTCTCTATCTCGAATGCAACGACAAAACAGCCGCTGATGTACATCAAATAGCCGGCAAGCATTTTGCCAACTCTCGCCTCTATAAAGACCTCGATCAGAACCCGAGATTCGTTGTTGCTTCTTCGGCAAACTCAGTGAGCTAAACTACTGGTTTTTCTTTGTGTGTTACAATGGTTCATTTGGCAAAAGTACATTAAATTATATGTGTGGATAACTTGTGGAAAAGTTTTTGAGAAAAATTCATTCTGACAGAATCAATGTTATATCAGTGTTATGTAAATGTTATGGACTGTCAAGTGAAATTTTATAATTCTATGAGAAAATAATTAAGTGATTGTCTGCCAATGCTTTATGACGTTTATAGAAATGTGGATAACTTTCTGATTTCTCCCTAACATTTTTTTGATTTGTGAGCAAGAAATTCACATTTTGGTTCGTGATTCAAACAAGGGGCACTTTTGCCGTGTGGATAACTAATAGAACTGAGTAATACCTTTATAACGCTTTTGGGAGGCATGTACGTTGAATAAATTGACCGCTGAAGCTGCGTGGAATGAATGCTTGGAGATCATTCAGGACAACATCAGCCATCAAAAATATAAATCCTGGTTCGAACCTATTAAACCTGTAAAACTGGAAGGGGACACACTAACCATACAAGTTCCGAGTCAGTTTTGGTACGAGTGGTTGGAAGAACACTATTATAATATGCTGCGCTCTACCATTGCCAAGGTTTTAGGAAAAGAGGGAAAACTGGAATATTCCGTTTTGGTTGAGCGATCTGAACGATTGGAAGACAACCGCTCCATCCGCCTTCCCCAGCGCCCCATGCCTCCGCAAAAACCGCAGGAAAAGAACACGTTTACGGAGTATCATCCCGGAAAAATTGAGAACCCTTTTGTGATTCCGGGAATTCGGAAAACGAACATCGATTCCAACCTGAATGGCAACTATGTTTTTGAACGATATATAGAGGGTGATTGCAATCGGCTGGCTCGATCCGCCGCGATGGCCATTGCCGACAATCCAGGTAAAAACTCTTTTAATCCTCTTTTTGTATATGGCGGAACCGGACTTGGCAAAACACACCTGATTCAAAGCATCGGGAATAAGATCAAACAGCAATTTGGGGATGAGCAGGCCGTCCTTTATGTCTCATCCGAAAGTTTTACCAACGAATTTGTTCAGGCCATTCGAAATAACCGGGCAAGTGATTTTTCTATTTTTTACCGAAATATTGATGTACTGATTGTAGATGACATCCAATTCTTCAGCGGCAAAGAAAAAACACAAGAGGAGTTTTTCCATATTTTTAACGCCCTCCATCAAGACGGCAAGCAGATTATTCTAAGTAGTGACCGCGCTCCCAAAGATATTCCCGATATTGAAGAACGACTGATTTCACGATTTAGCTGGGGACTCAGCGCCGACCTGCAAATTCCGGAATACGAAACCCGCTATGCTATTCTTGAACGCAAAGCAGTGGATAACGGAATTACCCTCAATCCGGATATTATTGAATTTATCGCCTACAATTTTAAGTCGAATGTTCGGGATCTTGAAGGAGCGATTATCAAACTATTGGCAACGGCTTCTCTGAAGCATGTAGATGAAATCGATCTGCCGATGGCGAAGTCCGTATTGAAGGACATGGTGAAGAGCTCCAACTCACAGATCTCTATCGAGTTTATCCAAAATTATGTCTGCGAATATTTCGGAATTGATACGAATAAGGTTCGGGAAAAAACTCGGAAGCAAGAGATTGTAGAAGCTCGTCAGATTGCGATGTATCTGGCTAAGAAATTCACCAAATCAAGCCTTAAAACCATTGGCCTTCAGTTTGGCGGACGAGATCACTCAACCGTAATTCACGCTATTTCAACCGTAGAAGAACGATTGTCTACCAGCCCCAAACACAAGCGAATACTGAAAGAGCTCGAGCAGAAAATTGAGGTCGCTACTCTTTAGAACTAACTGCAGAATAGGCTTTTGAGTGAACAGTTTACGTAAGTCTTGCTTAGATTTGCAGATGAAAAATTTCAATTCTGAAATCACTTTTCATCAACAAAATAAATCCCTCGCCTCTTTTAAAAAATTGGAGACAAGGGATTGTGTGGTGTGCATGGGTATGCTACATTTATGACTTATTGCTGCCCTACTAATGTAATGCTGTTTCCATAATCTTTGAACTGCAGAACCTTTGTTTCATTTCCGTTTGCCAGGGTCATATTGTATTCGGTTTGATGCAGATCAAAATCTTTAACTGTTTTTTCGGTTTCTACCATTTTCCATCCCTGAAACTCCTCACTAGAGTAGATAAATCGCAAAATAGCCGGTGGAATTGGGGCATTTTTTTGGACTAAAAATGCATCTATAAGGTTCCCATCCTGATCGTAGTTGGCCTCAATATTTATATTTGGCCCGTAACCGGTCAAAACAAAGTTAGAATTATCATCTCGGTTCATATCTCTGAGTTGCAAATCTAACTTTCGTTGGTCGGAAAAATATCCATTCTTGATACATTCCATATTTTTCAGGTATGGATAGTCCTCTTCAACGATTGTATGTACCCGTTTATCGGTGACATTGATGTTCTCGAAATCTCCAATACAATCAACAATCTGACCGGTATCCGTTAAAACTATCACTGGTTGTGCATGTGCTACGCGACTGAACAGCATTGCTGATATCGCTACGATTGAAATAATGAGTACGTTTAATTGTTTCATAACAACTCCCGCTACCTTTTTATTTATATGATTGCTAACGAAGATGAACCACCTTACACCTGTATTGTCCGACCTTCACTTCTATACACACCATTTTTTTGGGACTGGGTCATTTATGGCTTATTTGGTCTCAGAAGTCAAAAAAAACTTCTTTGTCGGTTAGAAAAACCTCGTCAGAATAACAATTAGTAGTTGTAATTCTGCTTGAATTAACTGATCCGTTTCTGCATATTTATCTAATAATACTTTCCGATTACTAAAGAACAGCCGTTTTAAGCGCTTTATCAAAAAGGTTGTTCTTATACGTTTTTTGTTTATTTAATGCTCTTAAAACGATATATCAGAAGGGAGTGGAGAGCATGGGTATGTTTGCATAAATAGCACCATCGACCATAAAATTGGTGGCAATATGGAGAGTACACCTAAAGAAACTGTTACCCGTCTTCTGCAAGAATATGACAGGGAAGATCCACAAGCGTTCGACCAGCTTTTTGAATATGTCTATGAAGAATTATACAGAATTGCCCGGGCAAGGCGGCGAGATTGGCGGGGAAATGAAACCCTGAACACAACGGCCATCCTTCACGAAGCGTACCTGAAACTGGTGGATCAGTCTGTGATAGAATGGAGATCACGAAACCATTTTTTTGCGGCGGCATCCAAAGCGATGCGCCATATTTTGATGAATTACGCTCGAGACCAGAACAGGAAAAAACGTGGCGGAGATCAACAACGAGTGTCATTTGAACAATTGAACCTTGCCGCAAGCGGAAAAATAAATATTTCCGAAGATCACAGTAAAGCTTTGCTGATGCTGGACGATGCATTGGAAAAACTTGAGAAGGAAAATCAGCGATTAAGTGAAATTGTGGAATGTCGCTTTTTTGGCGGGATGACAATTGAAGAAACGGCGGTTTCATTAGGCGTGTCCCCCTCAACTGTAAAACGAGGGTGGAATACAGCCCAACTCTGGCTGTACCGTGAACTGCAAAAGGAGTAATAGCGATGAATAAGACCCAATGGAATCAAATAGAACAATTAATTGACCAGGCCCTAGAGTTCCCGCCTGATGAACGGACGTCATTTATCCACCAAAACTGCGATGCTGATGAGATACTCCGGAATGAAGTTCAATCGCTACTTCAAAGCGGAGAGGAAGCGTTTACGTTTATCCAGGGGTTGGAGACGAATATTGTCTCTCCCTCTATAAGCAAATTGGCAAGTGAACGGTTTGATGAAAAGCAGAGGGTCGATACAGTTGTTGATCATTATCAAATTACCGACATCATTGGCGGCGGCGGCATGGGGGTTGTTTATGCAGCCATAGACACAAAACTGGACCGAATCGTAGCACTCAAGTTTTTGCCTTTGTACCTCACCCGCTCCAAAAAAAATAAACAGCGCTTTATTCGCGAAGCAAAAGCTGCGGCAGCTCTCAATCACCCACATATCTGTACAATTTACAGTGTTGATGAATACGGAGGACAGCAATACATCTCGATGGAAATTATCGACGGACAAACCCTTCGCAATACATTTTCATCTGAAAAAGTTACCTCCTTCTCCATTGTTGAGTACGCCATTCAAATTTCCGGAGCACTTGCTGAAGCACATGAGAAAGGAATTGTTCACCGGGATATTAAGCCGGATAATATCATGGTGGATTCGAAGAACCGAATTAAAGTGATGGATTTTGGAATCGCTCAGCTTCAAACCAAGTCCGGACTCGCCAGAGAAAGGACTAACATTGGAACGCTTCCTTACATGTCTCCCGAACAAGTGAATGGAGATAAAGTAGACCACAGAACCGATATTTGGTCGATGGGTGTGGTTCTCTATGAAATGATCGCTGGAAAACGCCCTTTTGAAGGCGAGAACGATCAGGCAATTCTTCATTCTATCCTGAATGATAATCCTGAACCATTGAATACAGCGAAGAATGGCGTCCATGAACAATTGAATAACATTGCCCTCAAATGTCTCGAGAAAAATCCTGCTGACAGATATCAAAGCATGGATGAAATGATTCTTGATTTGCATCAGGTTCGAATTGGTTTTCTGGAAGCCCAGGAAAACAGGACGACTCTCTTTTCCAAACATCGCACCCGCAGAAAAACTATTGGATTCTTAACAGCCATCGTTGTTCTTCTCTTGGTTGGATATTGGTTCTGGCCTTCATCCGATCCCGGAACTTCCCCTGCCACGATTGCTGTGTTGCCATTGGAAAGCATCAGCCAGAATCTTGACACAGAATTCGTAGATGCCATGCATCAGGCACTTATCAACCGGCTCGGGGTGATTGGAAATTTAACCGTGATCGCACGTAGTTCAGTTTTGCGATATCCACCTGGAGAAAGAGATCTGCCAACAATAGGCAGGGAACTGGGCGTGTCATCAATAATGGAGACAACGATAAGCCAAGTTAATGATCAACTGAGAGTCTCTGTACAACTCAATGACGTTAAAACTCAGAATACAATTTGGAGTGGGAGCTTTGCAGAAAATTTGGATAATCTCTTCGGAATTCAGAGTGATATTGTCTGGCAAGTGGCCGGGGTACTACAAGCCACACCCACAGAGCAGGAACAAATACGACTGAATGAGCGGCCAACCCAAAACCAACAAGCCTACCTGCTATATATGATGGGGCGCCTATATCTTGGCCAATCTTTTTACGACAAAGAAAATTTGTTAGCAGCCGAGGATTTTCTCAGTAGAGCTATTGAAAAGGACTCAAAATTTGCCTCAGCTTGGGCATTTCTGGCATATACCCACTCGTTTTTATATTTGTTTTGGGAAACTACACCCGAGCAACTTGAGAAATTGAAAAATGCGTCCGAACAAGCCCAACTGTTATCTCCCGATTTGCCAGAAACAAAAATGGCTCTGGGAACCTACTACTTTTGGTCTGATTCAAATAATGAACGGGCATTATCTTATTTTGAATCTGCTTTAAATCAGTCACCCAACCATCCTGCCCTTCATCATATGATTGCTTATATGTACCGCAGGCTGGGCAACTGGGAATTGGTATTTCACCATCTAAAAAAAGCTCTCGAGTATGATCCACTTAACGTGAATATTTATTTAGAGCTGGAGTGGAATTACGGTATGATTCGAGATTTTGATAAAGTTTTGGAATACAACTTCAAACTGGAGGAGCTATTCTCTCATAACAAAGATTTTCGGATTAGTCTTATAAACTTTTATAAAACCGGAAATATAGAAGAATATGATGCTTTTTGGGATAATTACCCTTTAGATCCGGTTAAAGAAAGGCCGGCCCTTTGGGGAGATTACAATATGTTAAAGCGTAACTGGAAAGAAGCATTGCGAGGGTATGAAAATATTCCGAATGAAGTAGCTTTTACCCAACCGGCTATTTATATACTTCGAAGTGCTCTTATTGCACAGGTTTATCATGCACAGGGCAACATGACTGCAGCTCGAAAATACTATGAAGAAGCAATACAGCACCTGGAAAACAAGATCAATCAGTATCCGGATGAACTCCATTATAAAATGGCTCTGGCAAAAATCTATGCCCACATGGGAGAAGGCGAAAAAGCAGTACGTATGGGTGAAGAAGTAATGGAAGCCACGAATTTGGGTGGTAGATATGGACAAGAAATAACTTTCATTTATGCATGGAGTGGTTGTGAAGAAAAAGCTATCGACAACCTGGAGCTTGCACTTTCCGTTCCTTCCATCATTTACAGAGCTGAACTAAGACTGGATCCAAAATGGGACCCACTTCGCGACAACCCCCGATTTCAACAGTTAATTGCCGGGAAAGACAAACCGTATATCGAGGGCTTATGATGAAAGAGATGTGAGTTAAATAAGCAACTACTACTATGAACGAGGACCGATGGAAACAGATCGAATCAATGGTTCAACAGGCGCTTGAGCTTTCGCCTGAGGATCGGACTACGTTCATCGAAAAGAACTGCGATAGCGATGAAACGCTTCGAAACGAGATCCAATCATTGCTGGAACATGGAGAAAAAGCGTTTACTTTCATCCACCATTTTAAAGAAAATGTTGTGGAGGAATCCATTCGTAAAATGGCTCGCAATCATTTTGATGAAAGCCGAATGATCGGATCAACCGTTGGCCATTATCATATTACCAACATTTTGGGCAGCGGAGGAATGGGTGTTGTCTACAAAGCGAAAGACAAGGACCTGGATCGTACTGTTGCCCTCAAATTTCTACCACCGCACCTGACCCAATCCAAAAAAGACAAACTGCGATTCATCCGTGAGGCCAAAGCAGCAGCCGCTCTCAATCACTCTAACATTTGTACCATCTACAGTGTTGAGCAACATGCAGGCCAACACTTCATCTCGATGGAGTATATCGACGGACAAACTCTGCGGCAAAAGCTTGAATCAGAAGAGATCTCACCTAAAACCGCACTCACCTACGCTATCCAGATCACCGAGGCACTTGCCGAAGCTCATGAGAAAGGGATTGTCCACCGGGATATTAAACCGGGTAACATCATGGTGGATTCAAAAAACAGGATTAAGGTGATGGATTTTGGACTTGCGAAACTGGTTGATTCAGCCCCTATCACTCAGACCGGAACTACACTCGGGACCATGGCGTACATGTCGCCTGAGCAGATTCAAGGACGACCGGTCGATCACCGCGCAGATCTTTTCTCCTTTGGCGTACTCCTGTTCGAAATGCTGGCCGGTCAGCGCCCATTTGGCGGTCAGTACGAAGCCGCCCTCTCCTATTCCATTGTGAATGAAGCTCCTCCGCTGCTCTCTGAGTTTTTGCCGAATGCACCGCAAAAGCTTTCTCTACTAATCAGCCGCCTGCTGGAAAAAGATCCCGCCAAACGATATTCAAACAGTGAACAACTTGTCAAGGATCTCCAAACCTGCCTCGATCTGTTGCCGAATTCGTTGGAAACATCTCATGTCGCTCAATCAACCATGAACCGGTCGAAACCTAAGAGTTCTTCAGTTTCAGATTCAACAAGTATTACCCTCAATTTACCAGCGCTACGAACCCGAAATGGGATTCTGAGCCTTGCAGCAGTTATCATTGTTCTGGCGCTGATTGGCTATTGGTTGTTACCGAGTTCAGCCTCAAAGCTATCCCCAACCAATAATAAAATTGCTGTCTTGCCATTGGAGAGCGTCAGCACTGAACCTGAGGATATTGAGTTTACAGACGGGATACATGAGGAGTTAATCAATCGTTTGGCAGGAATTGGTGACTTAACTGTGATTGCCAGACGATCTGTATTGAGGTTTCCGCCTGAAGAACGGGAAGATCTTCAATCGATTGGTGAGCAGCTTGGTGTTACTACATTAATGGATGGAACCGTTCGACGTATTGGCGATCAACTCCGCGTCTCTGTTCAACTCATTGACGCAAATAGTTTAGCAACGCTTTGGAGTGGAAGTTTTGATGAAAATATTGATAATGTCTTTGAAATCCAGAGCCGGATTGCCCTACAAGTGGCTAATGAGTTGCATGCGTCACTAACTGAAGAGGAACAGGAACGACTTGAAGAACGGCCTACTGACAACCCACAGGCTTATCGATTATATATGCTAGGTCGCGAATATCTCAGTCGTACTGTATCGTTAGAGCTTGTTGAAAACACACAAGCAGCTGAACAGCTTTTCATTAGATCTTTAGAACTTGATCCAGAACTTGCCCAAGCCTGGGGTATGCTGGCATATACATACTCTTGGTTGTATTGGTTTCATGGCCGGAAATCTGAAGACCTTCAAAAGATGAAAGAAGCAGCTGAATGGGCGCTTTTTTATGGGCCAAATCTTGCAGAAACCTATCTCGCAAATGGAGTCCATCTATTTTGGACCAGTTTTAATCAAGAACAAACATTAGCTCACTTTCAAGCAGCTTTGGAGCGGTATCCAAATCATCCATTGCTACATCAAATGACAGCATATACGCACAGAAGTTTAGGGAATTGGAAAACAATGATAGAACACTTTGAAAAGACTCTTCTTTTGGACCCTCTGAACTCAAATATACATACTGAATTGGCATATGATTACTGGATGATGAGAAATTATGACAAAGCTGAGACCTATATAGACCGCCTGATAGAATTTAAGCCAAATGAAATCAGTACTTTTACTTTATGGTATAAAGCAAATATCGTTTTATCACGAGATGGTACACTGGATGGATTTGAATTTTGGTGGGATCAAATTCGTCCTTTGGATCCAGCAATAGAATATCCTTTGTGGTGGGGTGAGTACAATACCCTGAAAGGTGATTGGAAAGAAGCCTTGCGTGGATATCGAAATATAGAAAATGAAGTTGCCTGGCAATTTGAACTCGAATATGTTCTGCGACAGTACCTGATTGCCAAAACTTTTGATTTTGAGGGAAACCGGGCAGAAGCTCTTCAAATTTTTGAGCAGACACGTGAGGAATTAGAAACATTGAGGGATAAAAATCCAGAAATGGCCAGGTATCGAGTGTCGCTTGCTAAAGTATACAGCCGGATGGGGGAATATGAAAAAGCCATTATTGAAGCGGAAATAGCTTCTAAGATGTTGGATTCTCATAGACAAGACGCTGAAAATTATCCAATAGTAGAAAGACATTTAGCCGAAATCTATGCATGGTGCGGCCGGGAGGACTTGGCAATCGATAAGCTTGAGTTTGCACTTTCTGTTCCATCCCCAACTCACAGAAATATTCTACGCATAGACCCCATTTGGGACCCACTTCGGGACAACCCCAGATTCCAAGAGCTCATTGCCGGGGAGGACAAACCTTATATTGAGGGATTGTAATTTCCAGACTTTTCAAAAAAACCCTCTCTTAACACCTCCTTCAACTACCTATTTATAGCATACGAGGTTGAAAAATGCTATAATGAATACTACTTGACTGTCTTGCAGTATCAGATTGAGGGAAACTTTCAACGGCAGCTCTGTTCTGTATCACACCACTTCAGAAATTCGTGATGAAAAAGGGAACGTCCATATTACACTATACAATTCTCGAGAAACTTGGCGAAGGTGGAATGGGTATTGTCTACAAAGCGACTGACACCCGTCTGGACCGAACGGTAGCCTTGAAGTTTTTACCGCCTCATCTCACCAAATCAGATCAAGATAAAGAACGATTTATTCGCGAAGCAAAAGCAGCTGCTGCCCTTAATCATCCCAACATTTGCACCATTCATGCTGATGAAGAGCACAACGGACAGCACTTTATTTCCATGGAGTATATCGATGGAATAACCCTGCGAGATAAACTTGAATCCGAAAAGCTGGATTGGGATTTGATGCTTGAGTTTGCCATTCAGATTTCAGGAGCACTTGCCGAAGCCCACGAAAAAGGAATTGTTCACCGGGATATCAAACCCGGAAATATTATGGTCGATTCAAAAGATAGAATTAAAGTGATGGATTTTGGACTTGCTAAACTGGCCGGCTCGAACCCCATTACACTTACAGGTACCACCGTCGGCACGATGGCATATATGGCCCCGGAGCAGATCCAGGGTCGACCTGTAGATCACCGGGCCGACCTCTTCTCATTTGGTGTGCTCTTATTCGAAATGCTTTCGGGACGGCGACCTTTCCAGGGACAATATGATGCAGCACTAACTTATGCCATTGTCAATGAAAATCCGCCTTTTCTCTCCGATCTGCTTCCAAACGCGCCTCAAAAGCTTACGTTGTTGGTTAGTCAATTATTGGAAAAAGATCCCGCTAAACGGTATTCAACAACCGAAAAGCTTGCTGCCGAGTTAAAAGCCTGTAAAGATCAACTAACTGATTCAGCAGAGGTTTCACAACAGATCCTTCAACCAACAAGTGTCCGAAAGACAGAAACAGTCACTTCTTCCGGTTCGGGTTCGGGATCGGGATCAACCAGCATCACAATAAATTTCCCTTCAATCAGTCCGCGAAACGCGATGCTCAGCATTTCGGCAACTGTGGTTCTTTTGGTTCTGATTGGGTATTGGGCTTTTCAAACATCAGATCCACAGGCAACCTCTGTAAGTAATAAAATTGCCGTTTTACCACTTGAAAGCATCAGTACTGATCCGGAAAATGTTCAATTCACGGATGGCGTCCACGAGGAGTTGATTAACCGACTCGCCGGAATTGGAGATTTAACGGTCATCGCCAGAAGTTCCGTCCTTGGATACGCGCCGGGCGAGCGAAATCTAAGATCTATTGCTGAAGAGCTTGCCGTTTCAGCACTCATTGAAGGAACCGTCAGGCGGATTGGCGATCAACTTCGGGTGTCCGTTCAGCTCATCGATATCAACTCTCTCGGTACACTCTGGAGCGGTAGTTTTGAGGAGGATATTGATAACATTTTTGAAATCCAGAGCCGCATCGCCCGGCAAGTGGCCGGAGAATTGCACGCAACTCTTACAGATGAAGAGCAACAACGGCTTGAGGTTCGCCCCACTGACAATCCCGAAGCATACCGGTTCTATATGCAAGGACGGCAATATCTCAGCAGACCGGCATTCCAGGAGGAAAATCTTCGTGTGGCTGAACAATTTCTCGAAAGAGCTGTGGAAGTAGATCCCGAATTTGCCCAGGCCTGGGCGATGTTGTCTTACGCCTACTCTTCGATATACTGGTTCCACGGAAAAACTCCTGAACAACTTGAGAGAGTAAAAGAGACTGTTGAGCGAGCCCAGCTTTTAGGTCCTGATCTTCCGGAAACCCAATTGGCAACGGCGATATACCTGT
>CAYRDO010000010.1:0-36419 GCA_964422985.1 uncultured Rhodohalobacter sp.
GACAGTAATATCCGATGCTTATCGCTTTTGTAAGTATATTATGAATATCGATCCTGTCTACCCGTTTGCGACGATTATTAATTTTGCCGGAGATGAAAAAGAGGCGGAAAGCACGGCTACACGATTTAACAGCATTCTGAATCATTTTATGGACCGGGAACTGCCTTACCTTGGATATATCCGATCATCCGAAAAAATCCGGGATTCCATTCGCCGGCAACAACAGGTAACAGATCTCTATCCGGATTCTAAAACAACAAAAGAGTTTGAATACATCGCCGGTGTGCTCGCTGCCAGTTATAAAGCTGGTTACGATTCACTAACCAAGCCGGCCGCATCTGAAATGAAAACTTCTAAATAAATCTGAATTATGCTCGCACGTATTTATACAATCCTGGCTTTAATCGTTTTTATACTTCTCATTTTTAAGGGATCTACTATTGAAGCCGCAATGTTGAAAGGGTTTATTGTTTTTGCCGTATTGGTGATGGGGACTAAAATCAGTGTTTATATCCTCGATATCATCAAGGAAAACTCAAATAGTACCCAACAATCTTCGAGTCATAATTAAGACTATTAGCTTAGAATCGTCATGGAAAAGTCGTTACAGGAACTTGTCGATGCATATTGTGATGAAGCTACACAGGCACTTCGGGACGCCATTATCACAGAAGCAATTCCTCTGGTAAAAAGCATTATTGGAAAAATAAATTGCCCCGACACCCCTATGGCTCAATTTGAAGACCTGGAAAGTGCCGGAATTATTGGGCTACTGCAAGCACTCGACAACTATGATTGCAGCCGGGATATCAAGTTCAGTACGTTCGCTTATTATCGAATCCGGGGGAATATTGTTGATTTTCTGCGATCTATTGATCAGCTCCCGCGAACTACAAGGACCAATTACGGGGAAGCGCGGCAGGTGATCCGTGAATTGCAGCAAAAATTGGGGCGTGAACCCAACGATCATGAAGTAGCTTCAGAAATGGAGATTTCTGTCGAGAAATACAGAAAAATTCTGAGCGATGTGCAGGTTCGTGCCGCTCTTTCTCTCGATCAGTCTCTGTTTGATAACGATGATACTCAAAAAGTGAGTAACTATATTGAGGATGAAAATATTGATCAGCCGGATGCAAACCTTGAACGTGAAGGCACTTCGGAAGAACTGCAGTCAGCCCTGAAATCTTTGAAAGAGAGAGACCGTTTGATTCTCTCTTTATATTATTATGAAGATCTTACTCTGAAAGAGATCGCCGTTTTGCTTGGCCTGACTGAGGCACGAATCTCTCAGATTGTAGGTAAACTTTTGTTGACTCTGAAATCTGCTTTGCAATTCGAAGTGGCTTAAGTTTTTGATGAATATTATAAAGTTTCCTCTACCCCATCTCCAGTAAAAGCGTCCACAGAAAATCCCAAAGTTTCTGGAAAAAGTGATCAAACGCCAAGGGCGCGTATGGCAAAACCAAGAGGAGTATCAAAAAACCAATACCAAGTTTTAGAGGAAGGGCTATAAAAAAGATATTTGCCTGGGGCATAATCCTCGCAAAAATTCCGAACGACAGATCCAACAAGAAAAGAACTACAATAAATGGAGCTGCCATTTGTACGGCTACTACAAAAAGGTAGGTTGCCATCCGAACAAACACCGGACTTGCCATCGCCACCTCACCGCCTCCAATCGGCACCACTTCAAAACTTCGGGCCAATGCCTGGATGTATTGCGTATCGCCGCCAATAGTAATGAATATTAACACACCAAACAGTGCAAATAACTGGTTAACAAAGGAGCCTTGAGTTTGATTGACGGGATCGACCACACTGGCAAAAGCCAACCCCATATTTACACTCATCAGCTCGCCTCCCATTTGGAGCCCGGCAATAATTAGCTGACCGGTCAATCCCATGGCAATACCTACAAGTATTTCAATCAAAATTAATATAACCACCTGCAGCATGGGAGCGTTTATTGGAATAACTGCTTGTTGCAGCGGAATGGCGGGGGCAAGCATGATAGTCAAAACAATGGCAAAGAATGCCTTTACCCGCATGGGTACCAGATTGTTACTAAAAAACGGAGCTGTTGCAATAAGAGCGGTTACCCTTACGAAAATCAAGAATGCGGTAAGGATAAAATCGATATCAAAACCCGGCATGTGATTTCCGTATTAGTTTGTCAGTTGAGGGATAAAACGAAAGATCCGCTCTGTAAAATCGATGGCATATTCCAGCATAAACCCGAAGAGAAAAAATAGGATAATAATGACGACCATCATTTTGGGGACGTATGTAAGGGTCATCTCCTGTATGGTTGTAACAGCCTGAAAGACAGCAATAATCAACCCTACAATGAGTGCACCGATTAAAACGGGCCCGGATAAAATGACGATAGCTTTTAAAGCCTCTTGTAACCAATATAAACCGACTTCTGTATTCATCTTAAATCCGTTTAGCTAAAACTTTGTAATAGTGATTCTACCAGCAGGTACCATCCGTCTGTAAGTACAAAGACTAAAATTTTGAATGGCAGTGAGACAAGAACCGGCGGTAAAAACATAATTCCCATCGAAAGCAATACCGAGGCTACAACCAGATCAATCACCATAAATGGAAGATAGATCATAAAGCCAATTTGAAACGCCACACGCAGTTCGCTAATCACAAACGATGGAATCACTACATAAAGCGGCAGTTCCTCTACACCAGCGACACTATCAATTTCTCCCATATCCATAAAAAGAAGGAGATCCTTTTCCCGAGTCTGCCTGACCATAAATTCCTTCATTGGATTGCTTGCCGTTTCAAGAGCTTCTGTTTGTGTGATCTCCTCTTCGATATACGGCTGTATTGCCTCATTATTAATTTGATTAAAAGTCGGTGCCATAATAAAAATGGTCATAAACATGGCGAGCCCCAGTAATACTTGATTGGGCGGCGACTGTTGAGTTCCCAACCCCATTCGCAAAAAGAAAAACACGACAATCAACCGGGTAAAACTGGTCATCATGGTTACAATGGCGGGACCAAATGAAAGGATTGTGAGAATGATCAGAGCTTGAATGGCCAGCGAAAAATCGCCCTCTTCCCCACCGATATCAATACTGATGTTTGGAAATGAACTACCCGATCCGGCTTGAGCAACGGCGGTATCAACACCTGCTACCAAAGATAAACAGATCCCCAAAAAAACAATGACACCAACTTTTTTAAAGAATTGTGTAGTATTAAACAGTTGCATCAGAGGCTTCCATCTCTTTCGATTGTGTTGATTTCAGGATCTTTGAAAAAACGGTTTCCGGATTTTTCTCATTCTCACTTTGAGAAGAGTTGGGGCCTTCCCAGTTTTCTGCTGAATATTTCTGAAGAAGTTGCAGGCCATTTACGCCATTGCCGAGCACCCAAAATTCATTGTTTATCTTTACTGCGACCACCTCTTGTCCGGATGAAATTTCCTGCCTTCCAATAATCTCAAACAAGCCGTTTGAAATGGCATCTTTTCTCTGTTGATCATTGGCTCCACGTTTTTTCCACATCCAGAGTAGAATAACTGCAATAAATAAAATCAAAACTGCCGGAAATAGTTTATCAAAGCCACTTCCTATATTATTACTTACCTCGGTGTTGGGCGATTGAGTTTGCTCATTCAAACCTGCTTCCGAAGGGTTTATATTTTGAGCGGAATTCAAAGAAATTCTCAGGCTGTCCAGTCTTCCGGTTTGGTCTGCAGTTCCCGTTTCCACCGGAGAGTCTATCCGAAGGGCTACCAGCAGCCAGATCAGCAAAAAGCAAACGGAGATACTTAAGACATATCCCAACATTTTTCGCGGACTTGCCTGGAGCTGGCGTTTAAAAACTTCCCAGTCTATCATTATCCCAGCTCTTGAATATTCTCTTTACCGGCCAGAAGTTTGGAAATTCTGACTCCAAAATGCTCATCAATAACAACCACATCTCCTTCGGCAATTGCATGGCCATTTACCAAAATATCAACCGGTTCTCCTGCCAATTTTTCGAGTTCTATCACGGAACCTCTTACAAGCTTTAAAACATTTCCCAAAGTCATCTCTCTGTGGCCCAACTCAACCGATACGTTCATTTTCACATCTTTAAGGAAACCAATTGTACTGACTTCCCGATCGTTTTTAACCTCAGATGCTTTATCAAATGCTTCAAACTCAACTTCTTTTCCCTGCACTTTTACGCCCGAACTACGCTCTTCAGGAGTTTCATCTGATGGCGTTTTTGCAACACGATCGAGTTTTACAATACCGGCAATTCTGGAACTTATTTCTTCATATGAACCGTTTAAAAATGGATTATCATCTTCCAATTGTTTACTCAACGTGGTTACTAATTCATCCTCCGGATCTGACAGACCAACGATAATTTCAAGATTTAGCTCCTCCCCCTCATTCACGTCAAATTTTTGCTCGGCAATCAATTTTGTCGTCAGAAATTCCTGGTCTTTAAGCGATCGCTGAAGCTCTCCCTGTTTCAAGGGCATACATTCTGTGAAATCTAGTTCAATCCCGATCTCTTCAAATGATCGTTTTACAACTCCCAGAAGATGGATGATGAATTCCCGGAAAAGATCTTTAGTAATTTCGTTTTGTTCGGATTCCTGAACATCAAGAATTACATCGCTTAAAAGCACAATCCAATCGCCGCTGAGGCCAAAAATTATTTCTGAACCAGATAGCTTTTCATTGGCTTTTATAAAAATTGCCGAACTCTCCAGCTTCTTTACAAATCCATCTTTGTTTTCTTTTGAGCCTTCTGTGGCATCCACTTTGTATTTTCGTAAGAGTACATTTTTCAGAAAGGCTTCCAGAGCCGAAATATGTTTCTCAATCCCGGTTTTCCAAACTTTCGTATCCATCATTCGTCCTCATTTGGGTTTAGCGAATTCATAACGTTAAAAATCTTTACAGCTTTTTTGCCCCTCATTACGCCGGGGTATCCTTCCATTTTTTGTTTCCCGTTGATCTTAATTTGAAGTGGTTGTTCGATCTGTTGGTGAAGCTTAATTACATCGCCTTTTTGGAGTTCAGCAAGCTTTTCCATTGAAATTTTTGTCTCTCCCAGGATTACATTCAAATCAACCTGCGAATTTTTTACAGATTCCTGGAACCTCTTTTTTTCAGCAATACTCAACCTGCTCTCAGCACCCGATCTTTCAGCTCCGTGAATAGAAAGGGTCATTTTTTCTTTGAGAAGTGAATAGGGATAACAAAAGATTAATGGAACAGATATGTCTTGAAATTTTATACCGTAACGGACAACAATGCCGGGAATATGGCTTGAAATGGTTCGTATGTTCGCCGGTTTACTTTCATAAATATGATTACGGATCGTGAGGTTTAAGTATGGTTCCCAAACATGAGTAAGCTCTTTAAAAATTTTCTTAACAATGCGGGTAACAATCCTCTCTTCTATGACAGTCAGTAACCTGGGTTCCTGCGAAAAATATTCACGGCTGCCCCCCTGCCGTTCAATGCAATAAAGACAAAAAGAAGGATTCATTTGCATCAGAGCCCAATTATCAACCTCTGCAATATCAAACAAAAACAGAGCTGTCGGACTTTCCATCGAGTTCATAAACTCAGAATAGATCACTTCATGGATTTGCCGCAAGCCAACTTCAATTTTCTCTCCGATTGAATCGGTGAACATCCGATTCAAATTGAGAGACAGCATTTCATGAATGTTGTAAAGAGTTCGTAAATTTTCCTTACTAACAAGTTTTGGATGCTTAAAATCGTATTCTTTTAAATCCCGATCAGATAGATCATCCCCTTGAAATACAAATGTTTTTTTACTCCTGTCGGATGACGTAAATGACGGATTTTCGTGAGACATATTTTGTTCATTCTTTACTGCAATACGTACTTAGTAATGAACAAATTTCGTACCACTTTTTGATTCAGAGTCTCGTTAACCATCACCCCTATCTCTTGCTTGATTCGATTCCGGCTCTCAACGCTAATCAGCTCCTGGGCAGTTTTTGTTGAGAGGATAATATTCAAATTGTCGATAATCTGGGCGTTATTCTGCTCTAACATGGCCATTTCGTCGTTTGATTCCACTTCAACCACCACAGTAAGGATTAAATAGCGCTCCCCGTTAGATTCAGCAGGATTTATAATGACATCTTCGATAGCATAAAAATAGCGCTCCTCAGATTCAAAACTTCCAATCCAATTCTGTATGTCGGTGTAATAAAAATGATAAACCCCATATGCAGCCAAAGTTTGAAGCAAAATAATACCTGAATAGAGGAAAATTTTTCCATAACGGCTAAAGAAATTGCCGTCTTCCGATTGTGGTTCTTCTGCATTTTCTGGGTTATCAGTTACTGTCTCTTCCATAACTCTGCATATCAATAGTTGAAGTGTTCTCGTCTATAACTGAATTGGGAGACCCATTTTGTAATGTCTGTTCATAACGCACGTAAATTTCAACCCGTCGATTCTCCCTTCTTCTCTCGGGAGTATCGTTTGTGGTTAGCGGACGATAAGGCCCGTATGAACTTGCTTTAAAATATCTGCCCTCGATCGGGGTTTGATTCACAAAAAATTCCAACACCGATGTGGCACGTGCCGCACCAAGCTCCCAGTTTGACTGAAATCGCCTGGCTCCTTCCAGAATCGGGCGATTATCTGTATAACCGGAAATCTCAATTTCCTCTATATCTTCAGCCGTATATCTGTGCAAATTTTGAGCGATCTTTCTGAGGATTTCTTGAGCAGTTGGTTTTAGCTCAGCCGAATATGAATCAAAAGTTACTTTTTCACCGAGTGTGATTCGAATACCTTCGGGCATTAAATCCAACTGTACCTGGCTTGCCAGATTTTCGTTTTCAAGATGCCTTTGAAAATTCTCCCAATTTTTTGCTCGCTGCTCCCGGCGAACGTTGAGAGGTGTTGAATCCACTACAGATCTATATTCCAACACACCGTCATTTTGCTGAAATGCTCCTATAATGGCCTGGAATTTTTCCCTTTGAATACCCGGTGTAAGAGTATAAATGAGAATAAAAAAGATTAACAACAGGGTGATAAAATCTGCATACGTTGTTAACCAGTCGTCTCCAGAGTTTTCAGTAGATCTTGCCATGAGTTGTTCTGGTGGTGTGACCAAATTTCGTAGAGCTTTTCTTCACGCTCCTTGTTAAAAGATTGTTCCTGAAAGTATTGGCGATACTCTGATCGTTCCTGGGGCGACACATAGTTGAGCATCTTGTTTTCCATCAGGCGTGGGTTTTCCTCATCTACAATGGAAATAATGGCTGACATAAACATCTGTTTTCTTACGATCTGTAATTCTCCAAGGTGATCCAGTTTACCGGCTAACGGCTTGAAAACCATATTTGCGAAAACTGTACCATAGAGAGTGGTTAGCAGTGCTACAGAAAGCCCCGCTCCAAGTGATGAAGGATCCTCAATATTCTGAAGCATGAGTACCAAACCGATGACGGTTCCAATCATTCCGAAAGCAGGAGCATAACCGGCCATACTCATCAGAACATCCACACTTTTATTCAGATTTCTCCGCGAGCTTTCCAGCTGATCCTGCAGGATAGTGATCAGAGCTCTTTTTTCTGTCCCGTCAATTGCAAGCTGTAGTCCGTTTCGAAGAAACTCAGACTCAACGTCCCGAATATCCCCTTCGATTCGTAATAACCCGTCTCGCCGGGCCCTCCTGGAAAACATGTTCATCAACTCAATATCAGTGCGTAAATCATGTTCCGGCGCACTTAATGTTTTAAACAACAGAGAAAATGTATTATTCACTTCTCCAATGCTATAGTTAACGATAGATGCTGCCAGGAGCCCTCCATTTACAATCAAGAAAGATGAAGTACTCAGAAAAAGTGTCAGATCTCCCTGGAGGGCAATTGCCACATATATCAGCAAAAAACCTCCAAAAAACCCTATAACTGTTGATCTGTCCAATTTTACTACTGTTGCTGCTTAATAATTAATAGAAAGTAGTATCAGTTATCGGTTCACCTCCCGCTTTCTTAAACTTTTATTAGAAAATTTTTATCCAATGAAATGCCCTGCGATTCAGGCGGACAATCGAGTTTTAGGATTTAGGATGTATCAACTATTATCGTTTAAGATTTACCACCTCTTGAAGTAGTTCATCGGCAGTGGTAATAACCCGGGCATTAGACTGATAGGCTCTTTGAGAAGTAATCATATCTGTGAACTCACGTGCGAGATCTACATTTGAACCTTCCAAAACACCCGAATTCATACTGGTTTCCGACATATCCGATGCGGTTTTAAACGAGACCTCTCCACTGGATTCCGTACCCCTGTAGAGTCCGTTTCCAACCATCTCAAGCCCCATCGGATTAGAAACATCTCCAAGAGCTATTTGAGCCAATACAGCATTTCGCCCATTATCATATACACCGTTGATAAATCCGTCGTCATCAATATTGAAATCGACCAATTTACCTTGTGTATATCCGTCTTGTGAAACGATTGTGGCTGAATTGGAACCTGAAAACTGTGTCATTCGCGAACCTTCCGCCGGATTCCCAAAATTCATCGTAAACGCTACAGGATCTGCGCCATTCCCGGGATCGAACTCAATATTAAAGCTATCGCCGGCTACAAGTTCACCGGAGCTGTCGAACTCGAGAGTTCCCGTGGCACCGCTTGTAACGGTTTCGCCATTCAAAAAACTGGCTTGGTATTCCCATTCATTCGGTGCAGCCTGAGGAGTCAGATCAATCACAAGTGTATGTGAATCTCCAAGTCCGTCGTACACAGTAGTACTCATCGTTTGCGGTTCTGTTGCCTCTGCATCTACATTTCCTGCTGCAAATACATTCTGTGTTGACTGCGGATCGTATACATTTTCAAAATCCACCCGTACATCTCCGGTGGTGCCGCTGTTTACAATATTGCCGTCAGTATCAGCATTATATCCCTGGACAAAACGACCTGCCTGGTCCACCAAAAATCCGTCTTTATTAAAATCGAAGTTTCCGGCTCTTGTCAGGTATTTCTGCTCTCCTTCCGAGACCATAAAAAAGCCGTCTCCTTCGATCGCAATATCTGTGGCACGGCCGGTCGACTGAAGGCTGCCCTGGTTAAAGTTCCGGCTGATGGATGAAATACGAACCCCAAGACCAACCTGAGCAGCTGATGTCGGAGCCGATTCTGATCCACCACTTGAACTAATCTTTTGATTCAGCATTTCGGAAAAAGAGATTCGGGATGACTTAAACCCGATCGTTTCCACATTCGCAATATTATTTCCTATGATGTCCATTTTGGTTTGAAAGCCACGAAGGCCGCTTACACCAGAATTGAGTGATTTCATTAAAGACATAATGTTACCTCTTTGTTTTATGGCAGTCGCTGTCGTTTGACTACCGTCGGCCTCCCGAATGGGTCCGGCCTGTTTGTTTTGATTACTATTTACGTTTAGTTAAAACTGTACTGTCGATATTTGTAAATACTCTTTCTCGAAGTTCTGTGATATCCACAGCCGTTACGACTGTTTTGTTGGGAATATTTACCAGGAATGCCTGTTCTCCATCCAGCACCAGCGAGTCTTTGCTTCCCTTCTGCTCCGCCCTTTCCACAGCCTCTTGCAGGCGCATCATGTCATTTTCATCCATTGGGATGGATCTGGATTCCAAGCGTTCCATTGCATGTCCCGAAAATCGAAGTGAGTCGGTTTTTTTCAGAACTTCTTTAAAAGAAGCAGATTCCTTGCCGGCTGAAGCATCATCACTTTTCTTTCCCGGGGACTGTTTAACATCAGGAGAAATTCGTCCGGTAAGATGTCGAACATCCATGGTTATTTACTTTGGTTTAAAAAGTTTTCAGGAACTAATTTCTTCAATGTTACCGATGGAGATATACGCTCCGTTTACCAGCAATTTCACACCCTCTTCGGTGTATTTTACACTCTCGGCTATTCCACGTGTAAACGTTATAGATTCTACATCGCCGTTTTCATTTTGGGCCTTTATCTCGAAGGAGTAAGTACCCTCCGGTACCGATTCACCCGTGTTGGATGTTCCATCCCAGGTCCAGCTTTGATCTCCATTGCCAAGACTTCCGAGCTGTTCCGAACGCACGATATTTCCTATCGAATCGGTGATAACTACCTCGGCCTCTGTTGATGCATTTTTAAGTTTAAAATCGATCACTGCACTTCCATCTTTCAGAGAAACCTGGTTGCTCAGTCCCTTCACCTCTTTTCCAACCAGTGAAGCAGCCATCGAGTTATTCAAACCGCTGTTCAGATCTTGTTGGCTTTGGGCAAGCATCTCAATTCCTTTGTTTACATTAATCAGTTGCTCTACCGAATTAAACTGGGCCAATTGAGCGGCAAACTCTTTTCCGTCCATCGGATTGATGGGATCCTGGTTTCTCATTTGGGTCACCAAAAGCTTCAGAAAGTCATTTTTACCCAAGCTTGTGTTCCCAATATTTCCACTTTTTGAGTTACCGCTCAGTTGTTGTGATTGTGATGAAATATTTCCAATATCCATTAAATTCTCCGTTTTAAGCTGTCCACTCGTTCTGATTAAATCCTAAATAACGTGTTCGTGTTTTTGAGCCGCCGTCCACTGCTTCGGCATGTTGTATTGATGCACCTGTGCCATTATTGGACTCCTGTTTTCCATTCCCTGAATTCTGATTGTTATCATTAAAATCTGCCTGCTGATCTCCGAATTGCTGCAATTGAAGATCAATATCGATGTTCATCTGCTCCTGCAAATGTTGTCGAATCTCATTGATATGTTGTACCAAAATCTTATTCAATTCACTATTTCCGGCGCCAAGTTGTAATTGCATCACACCTTCAGCCTGTCTCACGGCTACATTCACTGAATCTCCGCTCTCCAACACAAAACGGTGCTGACTCCAATTCTTTGCTGTTCCCAAAGCGGATTGATCAGCTTGTTTTTGCAAATGTTTTATCATCGTTGTACTGAAATCTCTGCGACCGGAGCTTTTTGTCAATTGATTAAAACTTGTGTTATTCAATTTCACAAAAGATTTTCCTTCCTCACGATCCCTGCTTTCCGTATCCGCTTGTGATTGGAACTCGAGATTTACATCAATCTTTTGAGTCTCAATTTTTACCACTGGTTTAAAATCCGCGTCATTCTTTGTGATCTCCGAAATTGAAGAAACCTGGATTGGTTTGGACTGAGATTTATCCACAAGCTTAGCCGGAGATACTTTTTTTGTCTTCTGAGTTTCCGATTGACGGGTTATCAATTCTCGTATTTTCTTCAGATCATCATCCGGAAGATTTTTCGACAAATCTACGTCCGCTTCCAGCTTTGGATCCGACTGAGAGCTTAAATTCTTCGTCAGTAACCCGCTTGTTTCTTTTGAGTTAAAGAAAAGGCCCGATTCTTTTGATTCAGAATTTATCTGCTGATGCCCCGATCCATTCTGTGGCTGAGGACCTTTTTCCGCCTTCGTCTCAGCATTGTTTGAAAACAGGCGCATCACATCCTTCAACGTCAACTTTTGCGATTGTTGATTATCCGCTGGTTGATTTCCATTGTTGACACTTTCCTTCACTTCACCCTGCTGCGAACCAGCAGTCGCCATAAATCCTAACCTGTTATTTGACCGTAGTTGTTTGGATGGGGCCGCCTCTTTATCTGACTTGGAGATCTGTTTTGAATCAGAGGCAAATGCAATTTCAATATCGGTTTCAGGCGTGATTCCAGCGACGGTTTGTTTCAAAGAATGTTGCTCAGCTTGACTCGAAAGTCGTCGGAAAATTTTCATCAATTGATTCTGAATATTTTCCTTTTCCTGGGCCGTTAATTCTGTATTGGAATCCGGAATCGTAAGTACAAACTTTTCACCGGATCTTTTTATTTGAAATCCATCTATTAACCCATTGATAGATTTAAGGTTAGGTTTATCTGTCTCAACCTTTTCTAAATGATTTTCTCCTCCATGTCCAAGCTGATTTGGATCTATCTTTTCCAGATTCTCTGGCGATATCCATTGTTCTCTTCCCCCTGTCATCTGAATAAGATTGCTAAGCTGCCTTAAAACTTCATCAGGTAAATCCTTTAATTGGACCTTGTTTATCAAATCAGATGAACTCCTTTTTTCCCCTTCTGCAGAGTTTACCAAATCCATTTCGATTTTTCTTCCCGGTTTTCCCGCTAACAATTCATCAAAAGAATCAAAGTCATTGTTTTTTAATTTGAGTGCCGGTTCATCATTACTGCCTTGATCAACATTCATCCCTAGAAACTCAGTCATAAGCCCCAAAAACGTCTCGCCGCTACCATGCTTTTCAGTAGTTTCAGTTAGAACTTCACTCCTTGCCTGTGGCAACAATTGATCACTGCTCTGTCCCGCAATTTTCGATTGAAGATTGATCATGAGTTATATGATTTCTTTTAAGATTACCGCGGCTTTGTCAGAGCCCAACGAACGCAACATCTTAGAACGCTGCATATTATTTGCCGATTTATACAGGCCTATCAATTCATCGTTATCCAGCCTGTCTAAAATAGGGCTCAATTCTTCCTCATCCAGTTCCAGAAGAGAGCGGGAAACGTTTTTAAACTGTTCGCTCGAACCTTCTTCATCATTCGTTTGTGCGGTATTGGTTTGCTGCGGAGCCACTTCCATTTGACTTGCCAACTGCTCAAGTGAATCGATTTTTACCTGGCGCTGCTGTTGAATGTTTGTCAATGAATCAATGGATTTTTGCAGCTCATTAACCTGTGTTTTTAGGCTATCTGAGGCTTCTAAGCTATAATTGAACGGACTGTTTGCCAGATCAGAGACGCCCCATTCATCCTCATCTGTTGCCTCCTGTTCAGGTTGCGGATGGAGATATGGATAGAGAAAGTACATGGCGATGAGAATCACCAAAAAAACACCCACGAATTTTCCGGCTGTTTTTAAGAATCCATTCATATTATCCTACATTTCGGTTATACATTTGGATAGCAATTTTATTCTGCTGTTTTTGCTCGTAATCCAGAACCTTTTCTACAAATTTTGCACGATCTCGCTTTTCCAGTTTTTCAAATATTTGGCTCTGTTTCTTGGCTTCGAGGACTTCTCTTCGTTGTTTTTCTATTTTTTCATTCATCCTGCTGAGTTCCGTCTCTACCTCCCATATTTGGTTCTGAAGATCTTTTTTGAACTCATATCCTTTTCGTATCTCAACAACTTTGAGTGATGTTGATGCACCGGATGGTTCCCCAAATTCATCTGATTTTCTTTTCAGATGATGCATTTTCTTTTCAAGTTGAACTTTTTCATTCAGAAGCTTTCCTAATTTTTGCTGCTCACGGTCAACTTCATAGCGACGAATTTTTAAAAGTGATGCAAATTTGAAGACAAACTTCATACACGACCTCCAGGCAATCCGGAACTTCCACGATCATCTCCAACGATGTTAGCCAGGGCGTCCCAGATATCGGTATCAAAATCAGACTGATCCACGGGCTGAGTTAGAAAGTCATTCAAAGGCCCGATCTTCTTTACAGCTTTGTCCACTTTAGGATTCGATCCCTTAGAATAGGCCCCGATACTGATTAAATCTTCGGCCTCGTTATAAGCCGCCAAAAGCTCTCGCGCTTTATGGGAGAGTTGAAGCTGTTCCCGCGAAATAATGTTGTCCATAATCCTCGAAACACTGGACAGAACATCCACGGCCGGATAGTGATTTTTATGTGCCAATTGTCTTGAAAGTACAATGTGTCCGTCCAAAATAGACCGCGCTGCATCTGCTATGGGTTCGTTCATATCATCATTGTCTACCAAAACTGTATAGAGGCCGGTTATACTGCCTTTTTTTGTGCGACCTGCCCGCTCTAACAATTTGGGAAGTACAGCAAATACACTGGGTGTGTAGCCTTTTGTGGTTGGGGGTTCACCGGATGCAAGCCCGATTTCTCGCTGAGCCATGGCAACTCTAGTTACTGAATCCATCATAAGCATTACATCGCGCCCCCGGTCACGAAAATATTCGGCCACGGCCGTAGCTGTAAATGCTGCTTTCACGCGACTCATTGCGGCTTTATCAGAGGTTGTAGCCACAACTACCGATCGTTTCAACCCTTCTTCTCCAAGCACATCTCCAATAAATTCCTTTACTTCACGGCCACGTTCACCGATCAACGCAATAACATTTACTTCTGCTGATGAATGTGTAGCAATCATACCCATCAGTTTACTTTTACCAACCCCCGATCCGGCAAAAATCCCCATTCGTTGCCCTTTTCCAATGGAAATAAATCCGTCGATACTTCGAACGCCTGTATAAAGCATCTCGTCAATATTTCTGCGCTGTAAGGGTTCCGGCGGTTCATTATAAACCGGGCAATTGTCTGCATTGCCGATGGGACCTTTTCCATCTATGGGGCGGCCGTTGGCATCAATGACTCTTCCCAGCAACTCCTCACCAATCTTAATGCTCATTGATCTAGGAGATGACTCAACGTAGCATCCCGATTTTATGCCGGCTACATGATCCAGCGGCATCAACAACGTTGAGTCTTTTTTCAAGCCTACAACCTCAGCCTGAATGTTGGTTCCGTTGTGGGTATAAATCGTATGAAGCTCTCCAACAGAAGCATCAAGACCGGTTGCTTCGATCACTGTTCCGATCACAGAAGAGACCTTTCCAAAACGCTTTGGGGTATTTTTTAACTGGTCAAGCTTCTCTGATATTTCGTCGATATAAGCTAAAAGCATTACTCTGCTGTTTCTAATTCAAACTCTTCCAGTGCCACTTCTTCTCTGAAATCGAGTAACATTTTGTTGAAGTTTTTCACGATCCGTTCGTTTGATGTATCCACGATGTATTCTCCGGCAGAAAGCTTTTCCGATTTCGAAAGTTGAACTCTTTCAGGGTTTGGCAACTCCTCCAATGCTTGTGAAACAAATTCAAAGTCTGATGAGGCTACAACGAGTTTTACCTGAATATTCTGGTCGAATGATGAAATCAGATTCTTTACCTCAACCTTTACCCGTTCTCTTAGTTTTACACTCTTCACAGGCAATCCCAGGATTTTTTCTGTGATATCAAAAGCAAGTGTTGCTACCTGCGGTTTTAAATCGTCCATCAATCCGGAAATCCGATCTTCAATAGCTGATACCACACTTTTCATCCATTCTTTTTTCTGATTCATTTCTGTTAAGGCTCGCTCTTTACCTTGTTTTATTCCCTCTTCAAGCCCTTTCTGAAATGCTTCAGTCTTGGCTTCTTCGAGTTTCAACCTCCACTCGTCCTCAGCTTTCTCAAGTACCTCTCGGTGCTCTTTGAATGGAACCTGTTCATGGAACCCATTCGAATGATTTCCATTTCCTGAATCGTCAAACAACATTTCATAGGATAGACGCCGGCTCTCACCATTTTCCACCTGCAAACTATTCGAATCGATGATATTATTTTCCATAGGGGTACCTCTTATTCAATCCATTCTTCGTCGGATGATATCCGGGTGGATACTTTTCCTTCTTCTTCCAATTTCTTTATTTGACTGACAATCCGTTGCTGAGACTCCTCAACTTGCATTTTATGGACCTGTCCGGCTGCCTCCATATCCTCTAGCAGCATCTCTTTGGCTCTTGAAGACATATTCTTCAAGAATTTTTGGATGAGCTCTTCCGTCACCCCTTTCAGTCCAACTACAAGATCATTTCTGTCGATCTCTGAAATGATGCTTTGCACTTCTCTATCTGTCAATTCCACAATATCCTCAAAGAGGAACATCTGATTCTTAATCTCATTGGCCAGATTTTCATCCAACTTCTCAATATTTCCAAGAACCGATCTTTCTGTGGCCAGATCAGCTTCATTGAGAATTTCAGCGATTGCCGATGACCCTTTCCGTAAATTTTCTGATTCTGTGTAGGTTCCGCCCATATGGTCGCGAATTACCTCTTCGATCTCTTCGATGACATCTGATGAAATATTTCCCATCTTTGCCATTCTCATACAAACTTCTCCCTGGAAACCGGCATCAAAATCGCGGAGTATTTCAGATGCTCTTTTGACATCCAAATGACCAATAATAATGGCAGCAATCTGCGGATGTTCGTTTTGTAAAAACTGAACAATCTGAGTGGTTTCTGCCGATTGAAACAGTCCAAACGTATCGTTTCCGGTTTTACTTTCCAGCCTCTTCATCATGGCCCGCACTTCTTTCTCGCCCTTTGTTTCGTTTAAGACATTTCTGGCATAATCCATCCCACCTTCAAGTACAAACTTCTGGCTTTGAATCAGGGAGTAGAAATCGCGAATGACTTTGTCTACAACTTCAGGATTGATATTATCCATGCTTGCGATTTCCAAAGTGATTTTTTCCACTTCTTCATCTTTCAGCATTTTCAATATCATTGAAGCCCGTTCAACTCCAAGTGAAATCAATAAAACGGCTACTTTTTGCGTATTGGAGAGTTCTGAAACACTTGATATTATATTTTTCTCAGCCATTTATACCCTCTCCCGTTCAGATGTATCTGATTCCAATACACCACTCATCATACTTCGAACATAACTGGCCGCCTCCGGAGTATTGCTATCTACAAACTTTTTGACCTCATCAGCTACTTCACTCACGTTGGTCAGTTCTTTCGCGGGTTCACTCAGCTTTTTCCTGTATAGATCCTCGTCGCTTTCCTGAGTTTCTCCTTCCAGGTATCGGCTCTCTTCGCCTCCATCAAGTTCTCTGGAAAAATCATTTTTGGCCAACAATGGTAGTGATTGTGCACTAAAATTATTTGTAATTCGGTAGATAAGAACAGCAACTACAATCAAGACGATGGCTACAATAATCCACCGGATCAACTCAAACATGGAGTACGGTTCCATAAAAAAGCCACCTGAAGTTTCGTCTGAAAAGGTTTCCTGAAACCGAATCTGTTGTACGGTTAACACATCACCGCGGTCAGCCCGAATGCCAAGAGCACCGGCCATCACATTTCTGATCTCTTCAATCTCCTGCTCCTCATACGGCTCGGTATTTATAACCTCTTCCCCATTCTCATCCGTGATCGTTTCTGTTTTATAATCAAGTAAAATGGAAGCCGTAATATTCTCAATTTCACCGACAGTTCGCTCCAGTCGTTCTTGTGATTTACTCACTTCATAATTCCGAACTTGTACCGAAGATTCATCATTTTGCACATTTACAGGTGTGGCCTCTTCGCCATCAACTGTGTAACGGAACTCCTGAACTTCATTCGCATTCGCCGAGGTTCGTTCCTCCTCTGAAATAACCACACGCGAATCGGGATCTATGATGTCTGATTCGCGGACAAGCTTATCAAAGTTGTGTTCGGTACTTACCCGAACAATGCTATTTCCGGGTCCCAAAACCCTGTCTAACATCGATTGACCTTTGTTTGTCAGGTAATCCTCGGTACTTTGGCGCAGGCGCATATTTGCCGATTCAGCCGTCCACTCCTTATCCATCAAAATACCCTCGGAGATCCGATTCCCGTTCTGGTCGAGAATAACTACATTTTCTGCATTCAATCCCTCTACACTGCCTGAAATCAAAGCTCCGATTCCCCGAATCTGATCACCATCCAGCGAACGACTCCCTTGCAAATTCAAAATCACAGATGCAGATGGCTCTACGGTTGATTCCTGGAATGGTGAACGCTCCGGCATTACAATATGAATTCGGGAAGATTCAACCTGGCTTAGATTATTAATCGTCCGGGCCAGTTCACCTTCAAGCGCCCTTTTTTTGTTTATTCGCTGCATAAAATCTGTCATGCCCAGTGTATTCTGGTCAAACAACTCATACCCGCGGTAATCCGCGCCCGATGCCCCTTCACCGGCAAATCTCAGACGTAAATTGTACACACGATCTCGCGGCACCATGATGGACTGGCCGTTGTCCCTTAATTCGTAAGAAACCCCCATCGATTCCAATTCTTCCACAATGGTTTGAGCCGAATCGGGAGAAAGTGAACCAAAAAGAACCGCATAACTCGGCTGCAACGCCCAGTAAAAAAGCAGGGTTGTGATCGTGAGAATACCAACCGTAAAAATCACAAAAAGCGTCTTCTGAGCGGCACTCAGTGGTCGGAAAAAAGCGCTAAAAGAGTCGATAATTCTTGCCATAAACCCTGGTTACTTCAGATTTGCATTCTGCTAAGTTCCTGGTACGTTTCTATTGCTTTATTTCGAATTTCCATCATCATTTGGAAACTCAAGCGAGCTTTCTGCATCGAAATCATTGCGTCGTGGATGTTATCGGAACGACCCATCACAATGTCTTCCACATTTTGATCTGCTGTTTTTTGAGCCTGATCCACTGACTGAATAGCATCCTGAACCATATCAGAAAATGTATTTCCATCCCCATCAACCGTTCTGTTTTCAAGAGACTGCGGTGCTCCCATCCCATCGTTTTCAACGCGGTTTCGGAGTTGGTTCACAGCGGGTGTTATTTCAATAGCCATATTTCAGTGATTAAATTCTCAGATCAATATTTGAGCCCCTGGCTGCAGGTTGTTCTCTTCGGACCGAACCGGAACCTTCATAAAACTCGAGCGAAGGTGTCTTCCCCTTAAATTTTTTACTGATCATTTTTTCCTCTTCATTCGAAAGCTCATTCGTTTTAGCAGATACATCCTGCTTTTTTTCGAGTAACGAACTTCGTCGGGTTCCCAGAAATGATTGTACGCCTTCGGTTTTCATCGTTTACTTCATTTAAATTTCAAATGCGTGTTTAATATTCGTTTTCTCTGCTTCAATTACACTCAGGTTCGCTTCATACAGGCGATTCGCATTTACCATTCGGGTCATTTCTTCAATCAGATCTACATCCGGATACTTCACCATTCCGTTTTCATCGGCATCGGGATGATCCGGGTCATATTCAAACCGAAACTGTTCGCGTTCTTCAATTTGGATACGGGGGGCCAAATCTGCATTTCCCATCTCCTGCGTTCGGGTGGACGGTTCGCTTACATGGGCTCTATTCGACCTGTCCATCTGAAGGAGAGAATTTTCCAGTGCCTGAAAGAATTGCCTTTCTCCTCCCGTTGAGGCTACGATAGTTTTGGGGCGATAGGGACCATTGCCATTCAGTTGCTGGGTAGTATTGGCATTGGCAATATTTTCTGATGCAACAGAAATCTGCTCTCTCTGCTGAGCGAGTCCTCTGCCGGCGGTTTTAAATACGGAAAAAAATCGATCTACATTCATCACTTACTTATCCACTCCGGCCGGTAATTCCCGACCTGATTTGATCAAAATTGTGTCTTAATGCCCTGGAAACCAGTTGAACCCGCATCTGGGTATCGGCCATTTCAAGAAGTTCGTTTTCCAGTATTGGTTTTTCATCAGACTGCACAATCCTGGGATTGACGCTTTCCGGATTTTGATTCAAAGACGTTTCGTCTGCATTTCGAAGCTCTTCCTCAAATGAAACGGATACGCGTTTATATCCGGGGGTATCCATATTGGCAATGTTGGCGGCCGTCATCTTCTGGCGCAATGAATAGGCATCCATTGTTTTTTCCAGAAGGCGGATATGTTGGTTGTCAATTAATTTCATTCTGATAAAGCCTGGTTTGTCTTCGCATTTAAAAATGCAATACCTGTGCCAACTTATAATCACACTTTAAATCAGATAAAAACCCCTTTATACACAAAAGTTTTTGAGATGAAAGGCAATTTTTTCCAGTCGAAGGAAAAACTGTCTTCCTTTTTTATTATAAAGTTTTAAGCAAAACTGCTGATAAGTAAGGATGGAACATTTTATGGCCGGCTCTCTATAATCCTACAACCGATTTTATTGGCCAAATAAAAATTCATTGGTGGTCAACCATATGATTGCCTGTACTACAAATGAATCGGAATTTTTATAATCTTGTAGTTTGAGGGGGGAAAAAGACTACGATTACAGGCAATATTTACAGATTGGGGTACAGATTGAGTATGAATAGTACTATACAAACACTTATAAACGGATACAATCATCCTGCATTCCTAAGCGATGCATCGGACAGGCATATTCTTTTTTTAAATCAAGCTGCTGAAAAAGAGTTTGGAGTTCCTGCTACTGACGATACCAAAAGCACACTCCAGGATTTTTTCAGTTCCAGAAAAGTTATCAAACAGGATCAACTTTGGAAACGCAACAAGAAAGAGTTTGAATTTCACGAAGAAGAAGTAAGAATAGATGATCAAGAGTATATTTTAACTGTTGTCAAATCTCCTGAGGATGAGCAAAAACCATTGGATCTGTTTGATTTACAGAAAGAGATGGCAAGATTGATAGTTCACCGATTTCATTCACCTCTAAATGGAGTCAGCGGCTTTACAGAGTTGTTAAAAAATACAGATCTGGATGAAAAACAATCCTCATATATCGAATCGATAGAAAAGGGGTTGACGGATTTTAAGGAGATATTATCTGAGCTAAAAGAGCTCGCGGTTGATATTGAAGTACAATACAGCAAAATCGATGTGGAAAAATTCAGCCAGGATATTGCTAATCAATTTTCTGAAGAGAATAAAAAACGAATTAATATTCTTATAAACCCAGAGATTAAAGAGATCCGAAGTGATTTTGTACTGCTTCAAAAAATAGTAACCGAACTACTAAATAACGCTCTTGATTTTAGCGCTGAACCAACCGGCGAAATTAGCCTTCATTTCAGAAAAGATCATCGCATTCGCGTTACAAATTTCGCCAAAAAAATACCTGACTCGTTTACACACAAAATGTTTTATCCATTCTATTCGAACAAAGCGAGAGGGATTGGACTGGGGCTTCCCAAAAGTTACTATTTTGCGAAAGAACTCGGCTACGACATTGAGTTGTCTCAAAACTCATCCTCAAAAGGAATCAGTTTTGATATTCGAATGTGATACATGCTGACAATGTGAAGTTGAGAATCTTTTAGATTCCAATGAGTAAGCTGTAAAAATTTCTACTCCTGATTGTAGATTTTCTTCGCTAATAACTCAATGACAACTTTCTCTCTTTTCCCGATTCGTATAGCATCAACCAGAGACAACATCTTATAGAGTTCTTGATCTTCTTTGCATGCATCCGGAACAGTTCGGTAGAGCGGTTTGATGGATATTCCTTTTGTGGAGAATCCTTTGGCCGGCCATATATACTCATTATCCACTACAAAATCGTTCTTCAGTATTGGCGCGGAATAAGCTGTTGCCAATCCCCTGGCTACCCTCCCTTCAACCGCAGGGAATACAAACTTCAGGCCATAGACTAGAAATTCCAGGAACTCTTCTTTGCGAACTGTTCGCTTGTCATCTTCAAGTAGGCCCCCGATCGAGGATCTGTTTATTGATTCACTTACTTCCGAACCGCTTATGCGAAGCTGTTTAGAAATGTCCTTCAAAAGCCAGTTGTTATCTCTGAATAAAATGATCTTCAAAAGAACAACGATATCTTGGGGGCGCATTCCTTTATGTTCTTTCATAAGAATGGATAATGGCTTTTAATGAGTTTAACGGATCCTGCCGACTATCATATTAACATTTTCTCATTTTTACCAATTGAATTCCATTTAAGCCACTCCTGCAAAAAAAATCTGGCAAAATCAGACTAAATCCTGATACCAAATCCATGCAACAAAACTAATCGAAGTCCTACATACGTCACGAGAATAGCGGTCAATACTCCGATAATTCGCACATTGAACTTCTCATTGGTCAGATATGATCCGATGCTTCCGCCGAGAACGACTGCAATAATCAGTTGAAATATCAGATCTTGGTTAATTTGAAAGGTCCCTGCAACCGTTAATCCGATGAGTCCGGCAATTGAATTCACAAGAATAAATACGGATGCTAATGAGGCAATAGTTCTCGGATTTTTCCAATCCATTAGATTCAGGATCGGGGAAAGATAAATTCCGCCGCCAATACCCGAAATGCCAGCTAACAAACCAACACTTCCGCCTAATGAGAATTTTTTTGACAGGCTAAAATTTCTCGACTGAAGTTTATACTTCACAAATTTCAGGATCATAAAACAGCCTGCCATAATGAGTGCTGATCCTAGTATCAGAAAGAAAATCTGCTGCGTTAACCGAAGCTGTGCTCCGAAATAAGCCATCGGAATACTGACAACCAGAAAAGGCCAAAACTGTTTAAAATCAAATACTTGTTTCCGTATAAAGATGAGCGTACCGATGGTCACAACACAAACATTCAGAACAAGTGCGGTGGATCGGATCTCATAAAAGTCAGCAAAAAAAAGGCTTAGAATTGCAAGATAACTGGAGCCACCTCCAAAGCCCACTGAACTGTAGAAAAGAGCAATCAGGAAAAAGATGTATGGGAGGTATTCTATATCCATTTTTTAGTTTCACTATCGATGCCGATTTATTAAAATTGTACCCTTCCAGTTAGCCACTAAAACACGAAACCTCAAAATTTTTAGTGTTTTTGTGCTTTTGTGGCCTACTTTATAAAATACTTAACCCACTTCAATCAGATCAAAATGGTTTCAACCCTGTCCCCTTTTTGGACAGTTTTTGCCCCCCCTAAATAGACAAGAGCATTTCCCATTGCCATGGAGTGTAGCATGGATGAGCTTTGCCGGTTCAGGATAGATACGGTTTGATCTTCGACATTTGCTTTCAGAAAAATGGGACGATCTGAATTGTATTCAAAATCATGAGATACAGGAACTGAAATCCTCTTCAACCCGGTTTCAGTTGCCCCGCTAAATCTTTGCAGAAGCGGCAAAACATGGATGTAAAAACAGGTAAGAGATGAAGCGGGATTTCCGGGAAGAGCAAAGACAAATTTGTTCTCTTTTCGTCCGAAATAGATCGGCTTTCCCGGTTTCTGAAAGACTTTGTAGTATAACTGAGTGACTCCATTTTCCTCTAACGCCTGCTTTACAAAATCGTAGTCTCCAACTGAAATTCCGCCTGAAAGCAGCAGAACATCAGAGCGATCCAGGAAATCAGCGATGCCGAATTTGATCGCTGAAAAATTGTCTTCGATATGTGTTCTTCCCTGACATTCAAGCCCGAATCTGTTCAAGACGGATTTAAGAGCATAACTGTTTGACTCGTAAATTTGTCCCTCCCCTTTATTTTCCCCTGGAGGTACCAATTCATTTCCCGTACTGATGATTCGCACATCTGGTTTTTTGAACACCTTCACCCGGTTTAAGCCTAAAGAGCCGATCAATCCAACTGTTGCCGGAGATATAAAATGACCGGGCGAAAAAACCGTTTCTCCCAACGCTAATTCCTCCCCCTTTCGACGAATGTTTTGTCCTTTGCTGATCGGTTCATCTATGAACAGTGTGGAATCATCAACATGCGTTTTTTCCTGCATTACCACAGTTGTGGTATTCTTTGGAACTTTGGCGCCGGTAAAAATTCGCATCGCTTCGCCCGGTTGAAGAGCTCGTTCAGACGTATCTCCGGCTGGAATTTCCCCAACTACTTGATAGGTATCGGATATTCCCGAAACAGCGTAACCATCCATGGCGGAATTGTCGAATGATGGAAGATCGAAAGGTGATGAAATCTCCTCAGCAAGGTAAAATCCATAGGAATTTTCGAGAGCAACCTCCTGAATGGTGGTTTCAACATCCTGCTTCTGTACAATTTGTAAAGCTTGTTCAATTGAAATCATTATCCGCCAATTTCAATCATAGAACGGTTCTGCTCGTAGTGCTCTTTTTCCATCTCTACATCCATTCCGTCTCTCGAGAATTTTTTCTCCTTGATGGAGCTCAAAATGATATCCTCAATCGATTTGCCATCTCTGTATGGATTGAGAAGATCAGTTTCTGAGGTTGCAAACAGGCAGTTTTTCATTTTACCGTCGGCGGTGAGTCGGATTCGATTACAACCCGCACAAAACGGATTTGTGATTGTACTCACAATCCCAAAATGTCCCTTAAATCCTTTCACTTTGTAATTTGCTGAGGTGCTGTGTTCCGGATCATCAAGCTTTTCAAGCTCACCGAATTTGGAATTCGCCGTTTCTAAAATTTCTTCTTTGCTGACTCCTTTCTCCCAATCCCATTCGTTGCCTTTGAACGGCATAAATTCAATGAACTTCACACCTATATTCTGATCTTTCGTGAGATTGATAAAGTCATTGACCTCCATATCGTTAACGCCTTTTATTAACACAATGTTTAGCTTGATATCGAAATCGTAATCGATGGCTTTGTTGATGTTCGCCATGATGCGATCGAAGTAATCCCGCTTGGTGATAAACACAGATTTCGACTTCTCGAGTGTATCCAGACTGATGTTAATTTTTCGCAAACCAACTTCCTGGAAGATGTCGAAATATTTATCGAGCACAATGCCATTCGTGGTGAGTTTCAAAGTCACACCAAGCTTGGCGAGCTCCCGGACAAGATACTCCACATTTTTTCGAACTAACGGTTCTCCCCCCGTCAGCCGAATGGTATCCACACCCAAATTGACAAATTTCTCTGAGATTCCGACGATCTCTTCCAGTGTCATGATTTTGGGTTTATCCGTCAGCTCAATCCCCTCCTCCGGCATGCAATAGAAACAGCGGAGATTACACCGATCCGTGATGGAAATCCTCAGATACGTGTGTTCGCGTCCAAATTTGTCGACAATTTGCGGCGTATGTTTAGTCATGTCTTTTACCTTTTAAAACTTGAAATACGTGCAGCAGATGTGGAAAAATAGAATCGATACATTCTTCAGCTCCCTTTGTAGAACCTGGAAGCGCCAGGATGATCCTGTTGTCTTTAATTCCTGCTACGGATCTGGATAACATCGCATACGGCGTTCGTTCCTGTCCGTAGCGACGCATCTGTTCTTCAACGCCTGCAAGTGTGGTATCCAGCAACGGCCGGATCGTATCCGGGGTGACATCCCTCGGTCCTACTCCGGTTCCCCCGGTAAATATCAAAAGATCGGTTTGAGATTCTTTTACAAGCTTCTCAATTTCTGAAGCCTCATCCGGAATAACCTTATAATCTGTCTCAAGACCATACGATTGCATTTTCTCTACGATCAGTTTTCCGGATCTGTCCTCTTTTTCGCCTTTTGAAACTGTATCAGAACAAACCACAATATGTGCTGTCAATCCTTCCGTATTTGTTTTGAAAGATGATTTTCCGCCGGTCTTTTTCAACAGTTTGATCGTGCTGATCTCTACACCTTTATCTACAGGTTTCAGCATATCGTACATGGTCAGAGCAACCACACTGACACCGTGCATAGCTTCTACTTCCACACCTGTTTTATAAATCGTTTTAACCGTCATATTGATCTGAATGTTCAATCCGTCGATCTCGTACTCAATGCTCGTCGACTCAATCGGCAGCGGATGACAATCAGGAAGCAGATCCGGAGTTTTCTTCACACCAAGCAAGCCGGCAGCCTTCGACATCTCAAACACATTTCCCTTTGGGATCTGATCATTCTCCAGCAATTCAATCGTTTTTTTGCTGCTTGTCTTCACGATTGCCTGGGCAGTGGCAATTCGTAGTGTATTCGTTTTGTGAGTTATGTCTACCATTGTTTCGGTATTCGGTATGTCGGTGATCAGTGTGTCGGTATTCGGTAAATCAGTAAGCCTGTTTACTGGTAATTTTTGAATTCATTTACAGAAACTAGATGATTTTCTGATCATTGTGCCGAGCATTTTACCTAATTTTTGATATTCTGATATTAACTACTTGGCTTCATTTTCATTAATGTATTCACAGTCGAGTGCGATTTCGATCCAATGTTGGGTTTCTTGTTGTTCGTCATCGGTATCTGTGAGTTTACTGATAAAATGTTTTTCTTACCTGCGTTTCGCCCAAGCTTCAGCTATCTGGGTACCAATAGATCTCGACAATCGTCGAACCTGATCCGTCAGTGAAAACTTCTCCTCATTCGGAAATTGCATAGTCAATTCAAAAATAGATGATGCCAATTCCCGTGATAACATATAAACTTCCAAATCCCTAAAACTGTCAACATAACCCATATCAAATAAATTACATTATTAAAGTACCGACCTACCAATCACTGATTCACCTTCCACTGATGGGTTTCATCTTCAAAAATTTCTTTACCGAAAATCGGGACTCGTTCTTTGATCTCATCAACCAAAAACTGATTGGCTTCTCTGGCTGCTTTTCTATGAGCCGAGGATGTAAATACAAAAAAGCATAGTTTGCCAGCCTGAATTTTGCCGAGGCTGTGATAAATATGGGCACAAGTGAGCTCAAACTTTTCAAACGCTTCTTCCCGGATTTTATCGACTTCCCGCTCAGCCATCTCTTCGTAAGCGGTGTATTCAATGGTAGCTACTTTCTTGCCATCTATCTCATCAGCCCGCACCTGTCCAAGAAAGATGCTGTGTCCGCCAATGCTCGTTTTGGACTGATGTTTTGCGATAGATTCTGAAATTTTCTCAGGGGGAATAGCACCCTGTACAAAAATCTTTTTAGGCATGAGTTTCCTGTTTTAAAATCGATTGAATGCCATCATCAACATTCACCAAATTTGTGAATCCAAAATTACTGCTGAGGTATTCAATGGCTTTCTTACTTCTAATTCCGGATTGGCAAAATACATGAACCTGTTGGTCTTTCGGAATTTCATGAAGGCGATCCTCCAATTGATTTAGAGGAATACAGAGAACATTTGAATTCCGAGGTTTAGGTTCTTCAAAAAGATCGCGAACATCAAGATATAATTTGTCATTTGAAACCAATTCACATTTGATAATCTCCGGTTTCAAACCACGGTTTCTCACCCTATCAATTAGTTCTTCATTTCTTTGAAAATTTATCACTTGATCCTGATGTGAAAGCAAATCAATAATTTTCAATTTTCCGGAAATTACTGAACCCGTATTTAAAATCATTTTCATCGCTTCAGTAGCTTGCAGTGTACCTAAAACTCCGGGCAGAACGCCAATCACACCAACCTCTTCACAACTGACATTTTGATTGGTCGTGGTTGGAAACAGACACCGATAGGTTGGTCCGCCTTCATAATTAAAGACCGATAGCTGTCCCTGGTACTTATAGATTGACGCATAAATCCACGGCTTATTGGTCAATACCGATGCATCATTAATCAGGTATTTTGTTTGAAAATTGTCAGAACCATCGATGATCAGATCATACTTTTCAAACAATTTGAGTGCATTATTTTCATCCAGCCGTTTAGGAATGGAAATGAGATTTACATCCGAATTCAGCTTTTGTAGCGCTGTTTTCGCAACCTCAACTTTCGGTTTACCAACATCAGATTCTGTGTACAAAATTTGCCGATGAAGATTGGATAGATTCACCAGATCGAAGTCCATCAATCCCAACGTTCCGACACCAGCCGCAACTAAATACTGAGCGGCCGGGCAACCCAGTCCTCCCATACCGACGATCAAAATTTTGGCATTGCCTAATTTCTCCTGACCGGCTGAACCGACTTCAGGGAGCTTTATTTGACGGCTGTATTTTTTTGATACACCATTTTTCAGCATATGTTAACCTCCGGAGAATGGCGGCAAAAATGCGACTTCATCCCCATCTTGTAATAAACCGGTTGCTCCCATATTCTGATTGACCGCAACCTGGATCGATTGTGTATCAGAAAACGAATATGTTGAGAAGCAACGTTCTTTTAAATCTTCCACATCAAAATCTTCAGAATCCAGCTCTAAAACTTCTTCGTTTGTGCCGGTCTCTTCCCTAATCACACCGAAATATTTAATCGTGATCGTCATCATCAACATTATTAGTTACTTCTTTTTATCAATCAGTTCAATATAGTCTTCTTCTGTATCAACATCGAAGGAGCCCTTTTCGAAAACGATAGTATCAATGTGTTTACTGTTTTGAGCGATAATTTTCTTGGCTCCCACATCACCAGACAGCGTTAACAGGTCTGGAAAAAATTCTTTACCGAAAATGGCAGGGACACCAACATTTCCTTTATAACTGCAAGCCGTAATCTGTTGATCTCCGTTCGAATGTTTTACGATTAACTCCTCAATCAGTTCTTTACTCAAAAATGGCTGATCAGATAATAGAAACAGAATGCCTGCCAGCGAATCATTCAATTTCATCGATTCGGAAACTCCCAATCGAATACTGGATGCAATTCCTTCAGACCAATTCTCATTATTGAAAACAGTAACATTTTTTGGGTTGATGGATTCATGAATCTGATCGCCATTTGCACCTAACACTAAAATACTCGGAGTAAAATGAAACGGAGTGACTGCATCAATCACATGCTGCAAGAGTGTTTTATTTTGATACTCCATGAGCTGCTTTGGCCGACCTAACCGGCTTGAGGAGCCGGCCGCCAAAATCACAACGCTAATGTTCGTTGATTCAATCAAATCTCGATTGATTTAAATTCGTAAAGTTCTTTTTTGTGGATCGATCCCTCCAGCTCTCGAAGATGTCGAACGTCGGACCCGGTTAGCACGGCTTGAATTTCCGACAAAATAGAGAGACCAATTTCAGCAGGAGTTTCCGCGCCAATTTGTAATCCCACAGGGGCATAGATTTTGGCTGATTGTTCCTCTGTTAACTGGATTCCATCCGCAGCAAGATCGCCCAACATTCGTTGATGCTTCTTATTCGGGCCCAAAATGCCGATATATGGAATCTGCTCTTCCTTCAACAACAGTTTAAGCACAGAGAGATCGTAGTTATAATTATGGGTCATCAGCACAAATGCCGTGGTCTCGTTGATCGGGATGTTATCTAAAATCTCCTCTGGATTAGTAACCACAACCTGGCACGAATTAAATCGTTTTTTATTTGCGTGAGTTGGCCGACCATCAGCCACAATAATCCTCCATCCCAATACCTCAGCCATTCTTGACAGTACCTGAGAATCATTGCCTGCGCCAACTAAAACAAGTGTGGGTGGCGGAGTGACAATTTCAATAAAAGCTTGCTGGATGTTCGCCCCCGAATGATATTCACCGAAATGATTTACGCGCCTTTCCAGTGCATTAATCCCAATCTCAACAATCTTTTTCGAAAGTGCGGCATCAGCAATCTTACCGGTAGGATTTCCCTGATTATCAATCAACAGGGTTGTACCGCCCTGATCTTTGGTTTTATCCAAATTAAAGATCGAAACAAGTGCCACCGGCTCATCATTATTTTCAGCTTTTTTCAACAATTCGATTGGATTGTTCTCCTGGCCTGCATCAATCGGTTCGAACAAAACCTGAATGATTCCATTACAACCAAGTTGTGCACCGATCACAGCATCGTCTTCGTCGCTGGTATCGTAAGTCACAAGCTTATTTTTGTTTTGATCCAGCGCAAGCAAAGCTTTTCGCAAGGCATCTCCTTCCAAACATCCGCCGCTGATTGCCCCGGTCATAAAACCAAATTCATCAACCAACATTCGAGCTCCGGCCGCTCGGTAGGACGATCCCTCCACATGAACAACCGTTGCTAAAACAGATTTCTGTCCCTTGTTTTTGGCTTCCTCATACGCTGATATGATTGCTTCAATTTCTCTCATTGGGCAAGCATCTTGAGTCGGGGAATGACTTCTTTAATATCTCTGATGGCCACCTCAATCTCTTCCCGTACGGTGAAGCGGCCCAGTCCAATACGAATCGATGAAAGTGCAAGCTCGTCAGATAAACCAATCGCTTTTAGAACATGAGAAGGTTTATGTGTGGCCGATGTACAAGCTGAGCCTTGTGAAACGGCCAGATTCTTCAGGCGACGAAGAAGATAGCTGCTGTCAATATTTTGAAATGAAATATTTGTCATATAAGGTAAACGGTTCTTCAAGTCTCCATTCAATTTGACTCCATCCAGTTCAGCCAATTCGGATTCCAAATATTCTCGTAATTTACTCAAGCGGTTTGATTCCTCATCCATTTCATTCGCACAAAGTTCACAAGCTTTTCCAAATCCTACAATCGCGGGTACATTTAGCGTTCCCGGACGAACACCTTTTTCCTGTCCCCCACCGGTGATGATCGGATCTATATCCGGCTTATTATCTTTATTGATGTACAATGCTCCCGCCCCTTTGGGGCCGTACAATTTGTGAGATGAGAACGCGATGATATCTACGCCAAGATCTTTCACATCCACCGGAATTTTACCTACAGATTGAGTGGCATCAGAGATCAACGGAATATTCTTGGACTGAGTGATTTTCGAAATCTCTTTGAGTGAATGGATCGTCCCTATTTCGTTATTGGCATGCATCAAACATATGAAAATTGTTTCATCTGTAATTACATCTTCTAAATTCTTCAGATTGATTGAACCGTTCTTATCCACGGACAGATATGTAACTTCAAATCCATCATCTTTCAGACTTTCACAAGTATCCAGAACTGCTTTGTGCTCCGTTGCACAAGTAATGATATGATTTCCTTTCTGACGATTAGCCTTGCACAAACCCCTGATCGCCAGATTAATTGCTTCGGTAGCTCCGGATGTAAACGTTATTTCTGTAGCGCTGGCTCCGATCAGATCAGCAACCCGTTCTCGGGCAAGATCAACGGCTTCTTCCGCTTCCCATCCAAACGCATGATTGATGCTGGATGCATTACCAAATTTCTCGGTGAAATAAGGCAGCATCTCCTCCAAAACCCTTGGGTCAACCGGAGTTGTAGAATTGTAATCTAAATAGATTTTCTTATCAGGATTCATAAGTCGTTGTATTGAAACCGTGAGTATATCACAATTCTAGTCAATGAGTGTAAACTGCGTTTTAAGAAAGAGGCTACAAAAGCACCAAAAAATTTAGTGATTTAGTGTTTTTTGTGGCTACCTAACTAACTATCCTTTTAAAGAATGAAAGATTCTTACTAAAACTAAGAAATAGGTTTTTTAAGGAATAATGAAGCGTCCGGCATCTTTTAAATTTATTTAACATCAAAAAGCAATAATAATTGCTTAATTAAAAACTATAAACACGTTTAAATAGGGAATTATTTGGATTTTATAAGCAATTGTTTGAATATCATAATGTTGATTTATGCTTGCCGAATAGTTTAATTAGTAATTGATATGTATTAACAAAAAACCTCTCGACCATGCCTACATACACGATAAATATAAATGGAGAAGAACGACAAGTAGAAGTTGCACAGGATACACCATTACTTTGGGTGTTGAGAGACCATCTAAATCTTCGGGGAACAAAATTTGGATGTGGAATTTCCCAATGCGGAGCCTGCACGGTTCACCTCAACGGAAATGCAGTTCGTTCATGTTCGCTGCCGGTATCAGCCATTGGCGATAATGAAATTACAACGATTGAAGGCTTGTCTGAGAATGGGGATCATCCTGTACAAAAGGCGTGGTTAGAACATGATGTTCCTCAATGCGGGTATTGTCAGGCTGGTCAGATTATGAGTGCCTCAGCACTGTTAAATCGAAACCCAAACCCTTCTGACGAAGAGATTGATTCCGCGATGAACGGCAATTTATGCCGTTGTGGAACGTACCTGAGAATTAAAAAAGCCATTAAAACCGCAGCCGAAACCGCATAAATTATGACTGTAGTAAAAAACAATATCGACCGAAGATCTTTTTTGAAAACCATAGCTGTGGGCGGCGGCGGACTCATGATTGGGTTCAGTTGGATGTCGTCTTTAGCTAAAGATGCGAATGGACAAGATATCTCCGATGGCGCGCTTGACGTAAACGCTTACATCAAAATTGATCCCAATGGCCAGGTGACCATCTACTCCCCTAACCCTGAAATTGGCCAAAACGTAAAAACAGCAATGCCTTTGATTGTGGCCGAAGAATTAGATGTAGATTGGGATCAGGTGAAAGTTGAACAAGCTCCACTCGACACCAATAAATATTCCCGTCAGTTAGCCGGCGGAAGCCAATCCATTCGATATGGTTGGGACAGCCTGAGAACAGCAGGAGCCACAGCTAAATTAATGTTGGTAACTGCCGCAGCTCAGCAATGGGGTGTATCGGTTGAAGATCTTACTACAGATAAAGGAATCATTACAAATACGAACAATGGAGAAACGATTCGTTATGGCGATATCGCTTCCGCCGCAGTTGACATTCCAATTCCTTCGGATGTCACCCTGAAAAATCCGAGTGATTTTAAATTAATTGGACGTCGCATCAAGAATGTTGATGGCCCTGAAATTGTAACCGGAAAACCGCTGTTTGGGATCGATTTTGAAAGAGAGGGAATGACACTTGCAATGATTGTTCATCCACCGGCTTTCGGGATGAGTTTAAAATCGTATGACGATTCCGAAGCAAGGAATATGCCGGGAGTGAAAGATATCTTTACGATTAACACTTCAATAGGTGAACCGCAATGGTCGGATGTCAATGCATTTAATGAATTAATTGTAGTTACGGGTGATTCAACCTGGGAGCTCATGAAAGCCAAGGAGGCTTTAAATGTAGAATGGGAAACGGTTAGTGAATTAGAAAACAGTGAAGACCAATTAAATAAAATGATTGATGCCGTTAACAATGGATCCGGTGAAATTGCCCGACTGGATGGTGATCCTGATTCCGTTGCAAACAATGCGACAACAGTGATTGAGCGAACCTACACAGCTCCGTTTCTGGCTCATAACACACTGGAACCCATGAACTTCTTTGCTGATGTGAAGGGAGATTCAGCCGAATTAATCGGCCCCATTCAAACGCCGGAACAACTTAGAGGTTCAGCCTCTCAACTCTTGGGGATTCCCGAATCGAATATTAAAGTTGATATGACAAGAATGGGTGGCGGATTTGGCAGAAGACTCTATGGAAATTTTGGACTGGAAGCGGCTGCCATTTCACAAAAAATAGGCGGACCTGTGAAACTTCTCTATACCCGAGAAGATGATATGACGCAGGGCACGTACCGTCCGGCCTATGCAATCAAGTACAAAGCTTCTTTGGATGAGGATGGAAACTTGCTTTCTTTCCAGGCGAAAGGATCGGGAATGTCCGAGAGTCCGTTGTTTGCGAACAGGTATCCTGCTGGGACAGTTGATCATTATTCATGCGAAAATATCCCGGTTCAAACCAATGTCTCTACCGGTGCCTGGCGAGCTCCGAGATCTAACTTTACCGCGGGAGCTGAGCAATCATTCCTGGATGAAGTTGCCGAAGCGGCCGGTAAAGATCCTATCGAATTCCGACTGGAACTTTTTAACAGGGCTATGAATGATCCTGTTGGAGAAGAAAACGATTACGATCCCGCTCGATATGCAGGAGTTTTAGAACTCGTCAGAGAAAAATCGAATTGGGGTGAAGAGATGCCCGGAATGCATCGCGGGGTTGCAGCCTATTATTGCCATAACTCGTATGTGGCGCAGGTGTTAGATCTTGAAATGGTTGATGGCACTCCTAAAATCAAAAAAGTATGGTGTGCCATAGATTGCGGTATTGTAGTGAACATGGAGGGAGCTCTCAACCAGGTTGAAGGCTGTGTTGTTGACGGTCTTGGCCATGCGATGTATAGTCAATTGACTATTGAGAACGGGTCTCCAAATGCGAATAATTTCAATAATTACCGGCTGATCAGAAGTTCAGAAGCACCCGTTGAAATTGAAGCATTTTTTGTTGAAAACCAGATTCATCCCACAGGACTGGGTGAACCGGGACTACCTCCCATTCACGGAGCGTTAGCTAATGCGCTCTATAAAGCCACCGGAAAGCGTTATTACCATCAGCCTTATATGATCAAAGAGCAGGAGACAGAGGCATTGGGCGCTTTGAATTAGATTCTTTCAGTTGCCGAAAATCAATTCCTAATTTCCGGTTATTTTCGTGTCCATCTATTGCTTCATCAATTTATTTTTTATCTGATTTTTTAGATGCTAATAAATTCATGGCTCTATCGTAACCACCACCCTTTGGTATCTTGACAAAGCCGGTGACCCCTTATCTGTTACTTTCAGAATGAAATGAACAGTTTCAGGTTCATCCACTTCAGGGGCTTCAATGGTATGCATGTGATATAAATTCGGAGCAAAAAAGCCGAAAGAAACTTCTCCGTTATACGTCCCCGCTTCGGGGTATTGAAACCACAAATAGCTAATGGAATCTCCATCCGGATCGTAACTTCCATCTGCATTCAGATCAAAAATCTCCCCTGATTTCACTGTTATTGAATTATCATGAGCCAGTTTGGCAACCGGTGGATGATTGGCTTCTTCATAATCCATAATCGTCCAGTCCATACGAGCAGCGAAATCGTGCTGAAAATCTTCACGCCATCGCCACAGGGAAACCTGGTTCCCGGTGTAAACCGATGTATCCCTTTCAACCGGTCTGCCATATTCTGAATATCGATAGGGTTGATAAGAATCCTCAGCATCGGTCCAAATATCCCGGCTTTCTTTGGGGGTATCTTCGGGAATACCGGGAGCTGTTGACGGATCTACATCCGGTGTATAAAGTTCATACCGGCCGCCCCAACCACCTACATTCGGGTGTTCTGCATCATTCAATCCATTTGGAATTAAGGATAAATAAGCGGGCGTGTCTCCTTCCATCCCATAGGCAACATCGGGATATTCAAGCCCCAAAGGCCCGTGACCTTGCTGAATGTTTTTTGCAATCCAGTCATTACTGATCACCTCATTATTAGCACCTTCAAACGGTTGATTAATGGCGATCCATGTACCCGTGAAATAACTACCGGGACTAACTATGTAGAACAGATCCGGAAACTCCCGCCGCATCCACGGAGCTGATGTATCCTGGTCGGAGATGGTATACACTCTGATTTTTTCGATGAGTTTATTCGCTTCATCTTCAGAACGGGTTTCCCTGATTTTCCACAGAGCCTGGGCCAGCGTATTCGGCCCTCCCCAAACAGAAATCCATAACGGTCGCGGATCATCTTTTTCCAATGCTTCGATGATCCATTCCGAGCCTTCAGAATCATGACCTTCACCTACGCCTTCCATCCCGTACAATGGGAGGCCTTCTTTTACCAAACTATGAAGTTCATCTGCAGACGGATATCCTTCTTTATGCTTCATCAAATTTGGCTGAACCTCTCCGTAAGAATCGATAATTCTATGAAGGGTTTCAGGAACTACACGATCTCTTTGATGAGTTGAGGTGGTGGCAACGATACCTTCAATATCAATTTCATTCGAATACAGAAGCAAACGAACCAGTGATTGAGCATCATCGGGATCGGCTTCGATATCTGTGAGGATGATTAGACGATGACGTTCGTCCTCTAAAGATTGGGAGTTTGTCCATTTTGAATTGACTGAAAACATCAAAATTAAAAGGGCGAAAGACAGTAATGTTTTTTTCATCAAAGTATCAGTATAAATTCGAATTAAGATTTGAAAGCAATTAACGATAATTCTCCCCTTGAGGGGAGTCCCGGATTTATCCGGGGTGGGGTGTCATCTCCCGAGTTCACACGACATTCGTTGTGCTCACATTCCCCTTCGAAAGGCATTAACACACCCCTAAATTCCCTCTCAAGAGGGGACTTCTATTCAACAACTTCAATAATAACTCTTCGATACGATGTTAACTGCGGCTCCCCATCATCCGTCACTTCCAAAATGATGTGAACTGTGTTTTCCTCAGGTGAACGACCGGGCACCTCTTCTAAGAAATTAGACGGAATCGTGATATCGGTCACGGCTTCGTTTGGATTTGAAATTTCTGTATCTCCGGGGTGCCTGTCTGTCCAATTAAAGGTCCACCAGCGGCTTAATGTGCCTGCCTCCGCATAAACCCACCATTTGTATGAGAGTTGATCACCATCTGGATCTAAACTTTCAGAAGCATTCAGAGTAATCGTTTCCCCGGGAGATGCCTGAACTTTCAGCACGTTCTTTGCACCATGTCCGTTGACCACCGCCTCGGGGTTGTGATTAGCCTCTTCATACGACATCGTCCCCCAATCCATTCGGGCGGCAAAATCATACTGGAACGCATCTCGCCATCGCCAAATAGTAGCTTGGTCAGAGACATACGCATTGCCATCTTCAGCAACGACCCGGTCCCGTGAATTTCGTCCGTTTGTCCAGAGCTCACTTTTTTCACCAAAAGGCTGAAGATATTGATATCGTCCGCCCCAACCGCCATACGCAGGACTTAACGCCCAGCCGAGACCATTTCGGATCAGACCGAGGTACGCAGGAGTATCGCCTTCCATGATAAACATGTGTTCGGGGTACTGAGCACCCAGCGGACCATGATTTTCGATCACATTTTCGCGAAGCCACTCGTTTTCAACCAATTCAAATTTATGACCGGGGCCATTTTGATAAAATTCATCACCGGCAATTCCGGTCCACGTTGCGCGGTGATACCACTGTCCGCCATCGGGCTCATTCGGACTGTTTATATAGAATAGTTTTGGAAAATTATTTCGAATCCAGATTCCCGCATCATCCTGGTCGGAAATAGTGTAGACTTTCATTTTGGATACAAACTCATCCACTTCCTGCGGACTTCTCATCTCACGAACTTC
>CAYRDO010000011.1:0-6118 GCA_964422985.1 uncultured Rhodohalobacter sp.
ACCAACTGATTGGCTTTCATTGGGTACGAATCTCTCTATTGGCAGAATCAATGAAAATAATATTGAGGAAGGCGGTGGCGGAACAACGGCAAGAAGAACAATCATTGAATTCCCACCCATTTTTCCGGTACAATGGCAAGACGGTTCATATCCCGATGCTACGGAGATAAATGACAGTGAGTTTTCATTTGAAGCTCAAACGAATCCTGTTCATCTGCTTGAGCAATCAGACAGGTTCCGGGATAGAACAATTTTATTTGGTAATGCTTTCGCAGCATTACAATTGTCTGAAAATCTTGAGTTTCGTACACAGTTAGGTTTTGATAATACCCTTATGGAAATGCGAGACTACTGCCCTGTGGGTATGTTTTCTTGTGGCGGAAGCCCCGATGGTAATGCTTACATAAATAATAATGAAACTCTCTATTGGCAAAATGAAAACTACCTGACGTATCTGAATGATGTCGGGCCGCATCGAATTAATTCAGTCTTGGGTGCCAGTTGGCAGCAAAGAGATTATCGGGCTAACTGGTTCAGCGCTCAAGGCTTTACCGATGATTTTTTCAGAACCAATAACATTGGAGTGGCCACACGTCCCGGTCAGCCTCAATCTACTTCCAATGACTGGACGATGAATTCCTATTTTACGCGAAATACCTATACATACGATGATACCTATTCGGCTACCTTTACAGCGAGGTTAGATGGATCCTCACGATTTGGTGAGAATAATAAATACGGATTCTTCCCTTCGTTGGGCGCATCATGGGTAGTTACCAATGAAGACTTCATGTCAGATGTTGATTTTATTAATCATTTGAGATTAAGAACTTCATACGGAGTGACAGGGAATACGGAAATAGGTCTCTATCAATCCCTTGCAACGATTGGTTCAGGTAATGCCTTAATTGGGGGAGAAAGGGCACCTGTTACATTCCCGACACGGCTCGCCAATCCCGATTTAGAGTGGGAAAAAACCCAAATGTTCAATATTGGTGCTGAAATCAATTTGTTCAATGAGCGAATCTTAATAGAGGGTGACTACTATTATAAATTGACGAATGATCTGCTGCTGAGTCGCCCGATTCCTGCTACAACAGGATTTACCTCTATTACAGACAATATTGGTTCAGTCTCAAACAGAGGAGTCGATTTTATGATCACCTCCTATAATGCACGCTCCACAAATTTTGTATGGACAACTACCTTAAACTTTAATCATAACAAAAATAGGATAGAGTCTCTCGGAACTGAGGATGAAGATATATTCCCGGGTCCTTTCTGGGTATCAGGTAGTCAAACAATTTTAAGGGTTGGCGAATCCATCGGTACTTTTTGGGGATTTGAGAGATTAGGTACCTATGATGATCCTCAAGAGGCTGCTGCAGCCGGACGTGTAGTAGGTGAGGCAAAACGTTCAGAAAACCAAACCATTATTGGTAATGGATTACCGGATTGGACGGGTAGTTTCATCAATAGATTTAGTTTTGGACAGTTTGATGCCACCATCGATTTCCAATTCTCATTCGGTGCTGATATTATGCAACAGTTCTTGCATTCCTCCGAAGATAGAATGGGATTAACGAGTGGCTTGGCGACACAGTTGTATGAATCTTGGACGCCGGATAATCAAGATGCCATGGTCCAGCAGATTCGTCACTTCTCATATGCTGGTCAAAATTCTCAGGCGGACAGCCATTGGGTAGTACCCGGATGGTACATCAGAGGTAACCTGTTTTCACTCGGGTATAACTTTAATCCCTCACGTCTTTCGAATTTAGGTATATCTCGTTTAAGACTGACTGCGAGTTTACAAAACGCCTTTGTGATTCATTCAGATGAGTTTAAAGGATATGATCCGGAAGCAACTTCCTGGGAAGGGAATTTACACGCTCAAAATATATTCTTTTATCAATATCCGAAGGCCAGAACTCTTACTCTCGGTTTAAATCTCAGATTCTAAAATTGTTTAAGACAAACAACGTCATGAAAAATTATATTATAATATTTGTAGGATTATTAGCACTGGTTTCTTGTGATGATTTCTTAACGGAAACACCGGAAACTCAAATATCTGTAGATCAGTTTTTTGAGACACCGGCACATGCCAGAAGTTCTGTTAATGCTTTGTATCGTAGCGGAGCGGGTTCTTGGTATAACTTTTCAACAAGTTACTGGGATGGTACAGATGCAATGCGTAGCGGATACCTGTCCGGATTAATCGAACACCCGGAAAGCAGGGTGGGTGTTCAGGTAGTGAAAGATCTATCTCTGACACCGGTTAATCTCTCGCAATGGTTAAACTCAGTTTGGTCAGGGCATTACAACTCTATTGCCAGGGCAAATTTAGCTATCACAAATATACCCGGCATTGAAGGACTCTCTGAGTCTGAGATGAACCGGCTTTTAGCTGAAGCAAGATTCTTTAGAGCCTATAATTACTTTAATCTGGTTAAGAATTTTGGTGATGTACCGTTGGTTATGGAACCTGTTGAAGGACTCAGCGGGATTTTCGTTCCAAGGGATAATAGCGAAGCTGTTTATCAACAGATCATACAAGACTTAGAATGGGCATTACAAAATGGTGGTTTATCATCACAGCCTTTCCCCATGAACAATTACAGGGTCACTCGTGGACTTGTTCAAACCATTCTGGCTGAAGTACATTTGCAGATGGCCGGATTTCCTATACAGGATGAAAGTCAATATGCAAATGCAGCGAGTGTAGCCAGATCTATTATTCAGTCCGGTGAGTATGAACTGATTGAAAACGGTGCAACTCCGGAGCAGAGTGCATACAATGTGATTCGTACGTCTCAGGTTGAGCGGGAATACATCTATGATATTGAATTTGATCCCAATATCAATTCAAACCCTTATCCGAGTTTGGTATATCCCAGATCCAGCAGAGCTCCGGGGGTCAAATATACCGATGGATATAACGCTTATCTGTTAACTGATGAGTACGTTAATTTCTATGATCCTGAACAAGATCTCAGGATACAAAATCAGCAATTGTTTCACCATGAGTATGAAGCCAATGGAGAAATGGTTGAATTCGGTGAGCATGCTCCATGGCTCTGGCATGAAGATGAGGCGGTCTTTGAAACCGGTGTAGGAAGTGAAAACTTTCATGCTCTTCGATATCCGCTAGTCCTTTTAATTGCAGCCGAAGCAATTGCACGTACTGAAGGAGTTACAGCTGAAGCAGTTGGATATCTTGCAGATGTGAGAGACAGAGCTTATTGGCAAACTGACAGAAGTGAGATTGTTAATCAACTTTCCGGGCTTTCCGTACAAGATTTTGTTGAAGAAGTTTGGAAAGAAAGATTACGCGAATTAGCCCTTGAATTTAAAGTATGGGATGATATTCGACGTACAAGACAATATCCTACATCCTCAGAAAGTAATCCCGGAGAAGTTGAATTTGTAAATGTTATTGGTGCGACAAATCAAAGAGGGGTTCCTTTCCAGGAGAAGCACTTGTTATATCCAATATCAAGTGACGAAATGCAAAGAAATCCTGAGCTGACTCAAAACCCAGGATATTAATAAATAAACACAGCTCACATTTCTCCTGCTGCATCTATACTAGCGGAGAAGTGTTGATCGAAATTTTAAAGGACCTGGTTTAACAACTGAATCAGGTCCTTTAATAATCCTTTTCTTTTTATCCGATAAAGTGTCTGGTCTGTGCCAGGATAATATCATTTAAATCTATTTCGAGTAAAAAATATCAGAAAAGATAATGATAGAATGATTGTTAAAGTGAAAGGTTTGATGACATTAATTACAGCCTTAGCATTAAATATTATATGCTTTTCTAATTCTATTGCTCATGATATCTATACAAGTGAATTGACAGTACTTCAAAACAATTCAGATTTACACGTAGAGCTTAGAATGAATGCCTTCGAGTTAGAATCTCTGGGGGGGAGAGAGATGATAAAAAATGGTGTAATCGATTGGGATCGGTTTTCAGAGGGGAAACAGAAAATAATCGGCAAGCTTAAAAAATCCCTGATTTTAGAGCTTGATAAAAACCCACTTCATACAGATAAAATGGGTCTGACAATAGACGATACACATCATCTTATCTATAGAGCTCATTATGATTTAGCAGAACATCAGTGGAGTGGTTTATTAAGAATCGAATCAAAACTGCGAGAGTTTACCAGCCGTTCTCATGTCACAAAAGTTCGATTTAAAAAGTCCGGGAAACAAGAGAATGCACAATTAGAGGGGGATAGAAATTCAGTTGAATTTGAATTAGCGCATGAGAATAACAATGAGAAAAATAAAGCATCCAGATCAGAACCAACCTCAAATATTGACAAGCTAAAGTATGCTGTTCTGAATTCTATTATAAGCCTATTTGCAGTGGGGATATACTTTTAAAATGAATATAAAGTCATAAAATTTATATAAGAATATGAAGAAGTTTTGTCTGCTCATACTCAGTATAGTTTCATTTCTCATATATTTTTTAATTGCAAATTCCTCGTATGCAAAACCAATATCTGATCAGGTTGAGCATATATGGCAAATCGGTGAATCTGACGGTCTATCCATTGAATTTATGGCCGGGCATGAGAAAAAGTTTAGTTTTAATGTTGATGAACAAGAATCGGCGGATTTTCCCGGCCGACATTTGGGATCAAAATCCCCTACAACTGGTGAAAAAGAGAATCCTTATAGCATAAATTTTGATCTGCCGGAGCATGAAGAGCAAAATTACCGGTTACATCTGGACCTGATCTACAGTACAGGATCACCTGAAATGATTGAGGTATCCGTGAATGGAAAAAGGGGCATTTTTCCGGTTAAATACGAGGTGAAACAGGGCGCGAATGATGGCGAAGCGAATTCATTACTTCTGACAAAACAGCGGCTAGTTGTACCTATTCAAGGAACATGGGTTGATGAAGAGAACAATCAAATAACGGTTATCCCGATCGGAGTTGGAGGAATGACGTATGACGCGATAAGTTTTGAAAGTGATCAAAGCCAAGATGTTTCGGGCGCCTCACCCCGGTTGCAACCAAGCGTGTACTATCAATACGATGATGAGGAACTCAAGGGGCTCGCTTATCTTGAAGTACCTTTTCAGTCTTCTTTTGAGAATGGTGAAGCTGTGATAGAGTTTGAAAATGAACGAATTACGACTTCCCTTAACAGTGATGGGTATGATTTCGGTGTCCTGAGAGAAAAGATTATGGTACCGGATATTGAGGGACCGGAAAATATTAATCTTGAAGTAAGTATGGACCAAAATACGGTCAATGCTGATCAGCGATACGTGCCGGAAAAAAAATGGACTCTGTTTGTAACGCCAAGAGTACATAATGATGTAGGTTATACCGATCTGCAACCGCACGTCAATGAACTGGATAATCGAAATACGGATCGGGTTCTTGATGTGCTGGATCAGTATCCTTCATATGTATTCAACTTCGAGACAAGTTGGCTGGTTGACAATTACCTGGAAAGCAGAACCGATCATTATAAAGAGAAATTTCTGGAGTACTCTGTAGAGGGCAGGGCTCCGGTTAACGCTTTGTATTTAAATCTGCTGACGGGTCTTTCATCGGGTGAAGAATTATACAGAGCCACATACTACACTCATAAATTGCACCGGGATTATGGCATCGATTTTAATTGGGCTTCGCTGACCGATGCCCCCTCTCACAGTTGGTTTCTGCCGACTTTATTGACTGATGTTGGTGTAAAAGGATTTGTTGTTGGTAGTAATCAAACAAGAGCTCCCATTCTGCGATTCAGTGACCTCAATGAGCAATCACCATTCTACTGGGAAGGCATGAACGGGGAGAAAATCATGAAGTGGTATGCCAGGAGTTATCTGCATCTGGCCCGGCTGACCAGAGTTGGTGGCTGGCAAGGTCAACCTAATCTTGACATCATGAAGGTGAATGTTCCCCAGGCACTTGAACGATATCGAAGAGAAGGTTACGCGCCGGATGCAATTATGATCTACGGGGCTTATGTGGATAATGCACTGATTCCTGAAGATGCGGATGCTACCATCATCGAGGAGTGGAATTCTGAATTTGAATATCCCAAAATGATAACTGCCTCAGATGCAGATTTCTATGATTAT
>CAYRDO010000011.1:6128-20327 GCA_964422985.1 uncultured Rhodohalobacter sp.
GATGAGAATTTTAGTGATGACCTGAAAACATACAGAGGAGGAGCAGGCGCCTATTGGGAAGATGGAGCTGCATCTACCTCGAAAGCAACAAAAAAAGTGCAGAATGCACAGGAAATGTTGCCCATGGCAGAAACAGCCGCAAGTTTTTCATCGATGCTCATGCCCCGGTATAATTACAAGTCTGAACTGTTTAATGATATCTGGAAAAACATTCTCTTTTATAACGAGCATACCTGGGGAGCGTTTAATGCAATAAGTCAGCCTGACAGAGAATTTGTAACTCGACAGTGGGAAATCAAAGAGAATTACGCAAACAAAGCTGATTTGAGTACACGTACCGTTCTGACTCGCTCACTGAATCGCGTGAGTCAGCTTTTTAAAGTTAGCGGGAGCACAGTTTTTGCGTATAACTGGCAGCCCCGGGCACGCACCAATCCGATTGAGTTAGAACTGAATTCCGGAGAATATCTTTTTGATCTGGAGCAGCAACAAGCGGTGGATTACGATGTGATTTACGAGAGGGATGGTTACAGAAAAATCCGTTTTATTGCCAAAGACATTCCGGCAATGGGCTATAAAGGATATGAAATTAGATCAACCGATACACCTGCTGTCGAAACAGAAGAAGTTTCAGGGAATACAGCTGAGAACCAGTTCTACAGGTTAACTGTGGATACGGAAACCGGCGGACTTACAAGTTTATATGACAAAGGTTCAGGCAAAGAGTTAGTGGATGAGGAGGTCTCTCATTCCCTGAATGAATATGTGTATGTAAGCGGAGGAGAGGATACGAAAATTATCAACCATGGAATGGGTATTCCTCCTGCGGATTTAAATATGCATAAGCCATCCAATGTTGAAGTGATTGAAAACAGTGAGACATCGGTGGGGCAGAGAATTATTGTTGAAGCCCAATCAGAAAATACACCGGTGATTCGAAGCGAATACAGGTTATATAATGATATCAAACGGGTTGATATCATTAATACGATCCAAAAAGAAGCGACGCTTGATAAAGAGGGCGTTTATTTTGCTTATCCATTTATGTCTGAAGACCCGGAAGTTGCCTATCAAATTCAAAATGGGTGGTTGCGTCCCAATGAAGATCAGCTTCCCGGTGCCGCACGCGAATGGTTTACGACCCAAAACCTTGTACGAGTCAATGACGGAAATTATTCGATAGCTTGGGCCTCTCCGGATGCACCCCTGTTCACTCTGACCGATATCAACCGTGGAGAATGGCCAACACACCTGGAGATCGATAATGGCCATGTTTTCTCTTACATCATGAATAACTATTGGTTCACAAATTATAAGGCGAGCCAAGAGGGTGAGTTTACCTTCAATTATTCGATTACAAGTGGCGAAGATATGACTCGGGAAGAGCTGGCTCATTTTGATTCCGATATTCGAAGTCCGGTGATTGGATATCCGCTTCTGTCTACCTGGGCTGCGGGTGTGGAGGCGGAAGATCGTCCGTTGCCGGCTGACAAGGGGACATTCTTTACGTTAGAAGATTCGGGAAATTTACAGTTCGTGACTCTTAAGCAGGCTGAAGATGGAAATGGCTGGATTGTCAGACTTCTTGAAACCGGAGGTAAAGAAGGGGAGGCAGAACTGTCTACAGAATTGTTCGATATAGATGCAGCTCATCTGGCAAATGGTGTGGAAGAAAACCAGGAAGAGCTGAATGTGGAAAATAATGTGGTGAGAATACCCTACAAGGCGAACCGATACACTACCATTCGGCTTTCAACTACAAGCAGACTATTTGATCAATAACAGGATACGTATAGACTGTGAAATTAGCTTTTGGACTATATAAACACATGCTTGACGATGAACACTTTGCCTTTGCCCGGCAAGCAGGGGCCACTCACATTGTAGCCCATCTTACCGATTATTTTAATAAGGGTGAGGATGAGGATACAACCGATCAGCCAGTAGGAACCGAAATGGGATGGGGAATCGCCAGAGAAGAGGAAGTGTGGTCGTATGAAATGCTGATTTCCCTGAAGAATCGAATGGCCGAATATGACTTGAAACTGGAAGCACTTGAGAATATCAGTCCCGTCTTTTGGTATGATATCTTACTGGATGGCCCCAATCGTGATGAACAGATTGAGGGCGTCAAGAAACTGATCCGAAATATGGGAAAAGCCGGAATTCCAATCCTCGGGTATTATTTCTCCTTGGCAGGAGTTGCAGGCAGAATTAGGGGGCCATTTGCACGGGGAGAAGCTATAGCTGTTGGAATGGAAGGAGAATCTGAAGTGATTAAAACACCTATACCCCGGGGAATGGTTTGGAATATGGTTTATGACCTTTCATTGGTTGAAACTGGGGAAGTTCTGGAAAAAATTAGCCAACAGGAATTGAAGAGGCGTCATCGATATTTCCTGAATGAAATTTTGCCTGTTGCAGAAGAGTCGGGTGTGAAATTAGCCATGCATCCGGACGACCCTCCGCTGAAAGAGATCAGAAAACAGCCACGTCTTGGGTATCATCCGGATCATTACAAAGAGATTATTAAAAGCAGTCAGAGCCCGAATCATGTGATGGAACTTTGCCTGGGTACAATCGCCGAGATGGACGGTGGAGATATTTACGAAACGGTAGATCATTTTGCCGCGAGAAATGAAATCGGATATATCCATTTCAGAAATGTCAAAAATAAAGTGCCTCATTATAAGGAGACGTTTGTAGATGAAGGAGATATCGATATGGCACGGATCGTACGAATTCTCAGAGAACACGACTACCAAGGGATGATTGTGCCTGATCATACTCCCCAAATGTCTTGCGATGCCCCCTGGCATGCCGGAATGGCGTTCAGTATGGGTTATATAAAAGCTTTGCTTCAGACTTCCTGAATGATCTAATACAAAAATGAAATTTCAGCAATTATGAGTGACGATATAGAGACTGCAAATCAGAAAGTGGCTTTTTTTGTTGGTTCATATTTTGATGAAGGACCCTACGTTCCTACGGCAAATGGGGAGGGGATTCTCTCGTGCACACTTGATTTGAAATCGGGAAAAATAGAAAAGAACAGTCTATGTAAAGAAGGCCGCAATGCCACGTATCTGAATAAAAGTCCGGACGATAAATTTCTGTTTGTGGCCATTGACAGGTTCTCTGAGATCGGATCAGTCAGTGTTTTTTCAATTGGCAATAATGGCTCGCTTTCCAGAATCTCAACGCAACCTTCATACGGAAAATCAACATGTCATATCGCTTCTGATCAGAATGGAGAAAGAATATTTCTTACGTCCTATATCGACAGTAAACTTACGGCATATAATTTTGACGGCTCGAAAATTTCTCCTGCTACTGAGATTATAACATATGAGGGAAGTGGTCCAAATCCTGAACGACAACAAGAATCCCATGCTCACCAGGCAATGGTTTCACCAGATAACAATTGGTTATATGTCTGCGATTTGGGCAGCGACAAAATTTGGATTCATGATCTAGCCGATCTTGAAAATACCATCAGAAGTATTGATGTACCGGCAGGGTATGGTCCCAGACACTTGGTTTGGAATGAACCGCAAAACAAAGCATACGTCTTCTGCGAGCTGAATTCACATATACTGGTTTATGATTGGGACAAGAAAAGTGGAAATATGAGTTTGGTTCAGGACAAAGCAGCACTTCCGGAAGAGTATAAAGAGCAAGCGGCCGGATCAGCAATAAGAATTCATCCGAATCACAAAGCACTGTATGTATCCGATCGGGGACAAAACAGTATCATTGCTCATTCGATTGATGAATCAGGCAGCTTGACGTATGAAAATTGGTTTTCCATCAAAGGAAAAACTCCACGTGATTTTGGTATAGATCCTACAGGCCGTTGGTTATTGGTAGCGAACCAGGATACAGACTCCATTGCCCCTTTTCGATTGGATGTTGAGTCTGGTTTGCCTGTAGGTGAAACCGCACCGATGTTTGAATGTGGTACTCCGGTAAGTATCCAATTTTTAAATCCCTCATCAGGTTGACTATGATTTCCTTCCCTAAAAATCGCTGTTTCATTACGGATAAATGGCAGTACAACGGTATGCAGGTTGTCTGGTTAGAAAATGACCTGATAAAAGTTGGTGTACTTATGGGACGCGGGGCAGATATATTTGAATTTCGATACAAACCTGCAGATTTGAATCTACTTTTACGTTTGCCTGGAGAAATAAAAAATCCCCAGAGAACCTTTGCCCAGAGGCGTGATACCCCCAATCAAATGGAAGATTACTATTATGGCGGTTGGCAGGAAACACTGCCAAACAGCACTTCTTTCAACTATCGGGGATCTCTGTTCGGACAACACGGGGAAGTATGGGCCATCCCGTGGGAGTACAGTATCATAAAAAACGATCCGGAAGAAGTGTCGCTAAAATGTTGGACCCGCCCAATGCGGACTCCATTACGGGTCGAAAAAATATTGAGTATCAAAAACAATAGTCCGCATTTAGAAATAACCTCATCTGTGATGAATGAGTCGAAAACTCATTTCGACCTGATATGGGGTCAACATATTGCTTTCGGTTTGCCATTTTTGAAAGAAGGCGGCTACGTCGATATCAACGCAAAAAAAATGGAAACTGAATCGGAAATGCCGGAACACAGAAGATTTAAAGGGGGAATCACCACTGAATGGCCGGATGCTGTGTCTATTTCCGGGGAGGAAGATGATGCACGTTTTATCCCGCCAGAAAATGAACAGCCTTATTCCGATCTCGCTTATTTATCAGGATTTGGTGAAACAGGCAGGTACACCATCATGAATAAAGAAAAAACAATCGGTTTCGGGTTGGAGTGGGATGCTTCTCTCTATGAATATGTATGGTTTTGGCAAGAACGATATGCCACGACCGATTCTCCCTGGTGGGGAAACACGTATGCAATAGCCTTAGAACCGTGGACATCAAAAAGTTCATCCGATCCGGAAGAGGCTATTCAAAAAGGTGAATGGGTACGACTTGATCCCGGTGAAACGAAAACGACATCACTAAAAGCTTTTCCAGTAGATAACAATTGAAGGATTACAAATGGAACATAAACACATAATTATTACCGGAGGTGCCAAGGGAATTGGAGCTTCCTGCGTCCGATTATTCACAGAAAAATCTCATAATGTCACAATACTTGATGTTGATGATGAGAATGGAAGCAAGTTAGCTAAGAGTATAGGTGATTCATGCCTGTTTTTTCACTGCGATGTTTCAGATACGGCTGAAGTGAAAAAAGCTGTTCAAAAATCGATCGACCGGTTCGGTGAAATTAGCGTACTTGTCAACAATGCGGGAATCAACCCTTATGGTACCGTTACTGAAACGACAGATGAACTTTGGGATAGGGTTATGGATGTAAATCTAAAGAGCCATTTCATCTGTACGAGAGAGTGCATTCCTTCTATGCTTCGAAATGGAAAAGGTGTTGTGATTAGCGTTTCCAGTGTCCAGGCATTTTTAAGTCAAAACAGTGTGGCAGCGTATACAACATCAAAAACAGCCCTTTTGGGACTTACACGCAGCATCGCAGTTGATTACAGTCCGACTATTCGCTCGGTAGCAATTTGTCCGGGAACGGTGGATACCCCAATGCTTCAAAAAGCTATACAGGAATCGCCCGACCCGGAAGCAGTTTTGAAAGAGTGCGAAGATATGCATTTAGTAAATCGAATAGCGGATTCTGATGAAATTGCAGAGACTATTTTATTTGCGGCAAGTGACAAGTCCGGGTTTATTACAGGGCAGGCTATTCGGGTAGACGGCGGATTGGGAATTAGAGTCGCCGGAAGTAAAAGAGAGGATTGAGATGTATAATAAAAAGATCGTTTATCTTATTTTTACTGCCTTCGTTGCAGCATTGGGCGGATTACTCTTCGGGTTTGATATGGCAGTTATTTCCGGGGCGATTCCCCTCGTTAAAGAACAGTTTAGCCTTTCACCTGCTGCTGAAGGTTGGTTTGTCTCTTCTGCTTTGATTGGCGCAATTTTAGGAGTGGCAATATCGGGTGAACTGAGCGATCGTCAGGGCAGAAAAAAATCTCTGTTTTTGGCAGCTGTGTTATTCTTTATCTCAGCAATTGGTTGTGCGCTGGCTCCGTCATTTATGATTCTTATCCTTGCAAGAATTTTAGGTGGAATGGCCGTCGGAATTGCTTCAAATGTTGTTCCTCTTTACTTATCAGAAATTTCTCCGGCAAATATCAGAGGGCGTTTGGTTACGTGTTATCAACTTGCTGTAACTGTCGGTATTCTTACAGCATATCTCAGTAATTGGAGTTTATTGACACTATTTCCAGCAGACCAAGCCGGTGTAAACGAATCCATGTTTAGCTTTATCTTTGGTGAGCAGATCTGGAGAGGAATGTTCGGGCTGGAAACGATACCTGCCGTTCTGTTTTTTATTGGGTTGTTTTTTGTTCCGGATAGCCCGCGATGGTTATTAAAACAGGGCAGAGAAGAGGAAGGGAGAGAAATTTTAGAAAAAATCAATGGTGAAGAGGAAGCTCAAAAACAGGTTAAGGATATCCATCGCACCCTTGACCAAGAAGAAGGATCTTATAAGGAATTATTGGCTCCCGGCATGCGGATAGCGCTACTCATCGGTATTCTGTTACCACTCTTTTCTCAGTTTAGTGGTATCAATGCAATCATTTATTATGGTCCGCGTATTTTAAACGATGCAGGTTTGAGTATTGATGATGCGCTTGCCAGTCAGATCATTATGGGAGTCGCTATTGTGTTATTCACATTTATAGCGATTTGGAAAGTTGATCAGATGGGGCGGCGTAAGCTTTATCTGATTGGGACCGCGGGAGCCACTGTTAGCCTGTTTCTGACAGGTCTCTGTTTCTACATCGACTTAAATGCCGGGCTGTTACTGTTGATCAGCGCCCTCTCATTTTTAGCATTTTTCTCCTTTTCTATCGGGCCGCTCAAATTTGTGATTGCTTCAGAAATTTTTCCGAATAAGATCCGTGGCCGTGCATTGGGCATCAGTATTTTAACGATGTGGGCTTCGGATGCGATAGTGGGACAGCTAATGCCAATTTCTCTGGCAAGTATAGGAACAGCCGGCACATTTTGGGTATTTGCCGGATTTTGTTTTGTGGCTTTTTGGGTGATTTACCAGTTAGTGCCAGAGACAAAAGGTAAAACACTCGAAGAAATTCAGCTTATGTGGTCAGAATAGTTAACTGTAATTATTAAGACGAAACACCGATCCTTTACTTTTCATATCAAGAAAAACTCACAGACTATGAAAAACAAGACATTCGCGTTCATTTGTTTTTTAATTGTAAGTCTCGTCTCCCAGGTTGCGGCTCAACAAAATACCAAAAGTGCGGTGGATTATGTTGATCCAATGATAGGGACCTCAACCTCCCGATGGATGCTATATCCAGGGCCCAGTATGCCCTTCGGAATGGTCAAGCTAAGCCCGGACAACGAAGAGGGAGGATGGAAAGCCGGTTATGAATATGATATTGAAAATATAGCGGGCTTCAGTCATCTTCATTCCTGGACGATGGGCGCACTGCTCACCATGCCCATCACAGGGGAATTGCAAACCCAGCCCGGACCTGAGGATGATCCCGACGCAGGGTATCGCTCCCGGTTCAGCCATGATAATGAATCCGCAAGTCCCGGCTATTATTCGGTGTTGTTGGATGATTATGAGGTTAAGGCTGAGCTAACCACGACTACTCGGGTTGGATATCAGCGTTATACATTTCCCGATTCCGATAATGCCTATATACTTTTCGATCTCTTATTTCCTACCGAATATGGTTTTCACGTTTTGGATGCGCAAATAACGAAAGTGAGCGATACCGAAATTGAAGGCTATGTAAAACAACGAAGTACAAATTATAATGAGTTTATCGTCCATTTTGTGTCTCAGGTCGATAAGTCCATGGAATCATTTGGTGGGTGGGTTGACGACAACATTGAATACGATACGGATAAAATTGAAGGCAAAGGTGATGTTGGTGGATTTCTGAAATTTTCTACTGATGCCGATGAAGAAATTGTTTTACGTACAGGTATTTCTCTGGTCAGTATTGACCAAGCCCGTCTAAACCTGGAAACTGAAAGTGAGCCTTTTGGATGGAATTTTGATCAGGCGAAAGAGGAGAACAGGAAAGTCTGGAATGATTTACTAAGTAAGATTGAAGTTGAAGGTGGATCAGAAACCGATAAAGTAAAATTTTACACGAATCTATACCGATCCTACACAGCCCGGACTATCTGGAGTGATGTAAATGGGAAGTATGTGGATATGTGTGAAAAGGTGCAACAACTCGAAGATCCAGATTCGCCGGTTTATGGTGCCGATGCCTTTTGGAATACATTTTGGAACCTGAATCAACTATGGACGTTGGTCAATCCCGATATATCGAATAAGTGGGTGAAATCATTCATGGAAATTTATGATAAAGGGGGCTGGCTGCCGAAGGGCCCGACCGGCATTGAGTATTCTGATATCATGGTGGCTTCTCACGAAATTCCGTTGATGGTAAGTGCCTATCAAAAAGGCATCCGAAATTATGATGTAGACAAAATGTATGAGGCGATAAAACACAATCAAACCCAACAGGGACGCCCTCATCCTTGTGGGGGATATGTAGGAAATGAAAGCCTTCAGGATTACATGGATTTTGGTTATGTGCCTACTGAATCAAGATCTGAATGGGGCGACATCGGGCAAGTTTCAAATACATTGGAATATGGATATGATGACTGGACGGTAAGCCAAATGGCTAAAGCTTTGGGTAAAGATGACGATTACGAATCCTTTAAAAAACGTTCCGGTTATTACAAAAATGTGTTTGATCCTTCAACCGGATACATCCGCCCAAAAAATGCCGATGGCTCTTGGCGGCAAGATTTTGATGCTTACTCCGGTGAGGGTTATGTAGAAGGAAATGCGTGGCAATTTACATGGTTTGTGCCTCAGGATGTTCAAGGTTTAATTGAATTAATGGGATTATCTGAATTCAATTCCAGACTGGAAAAGGGATTTGAAGAATCTGATAAGTTGAAATTCAGCGCTGAACTTATCGATCCTGTAAATGAGTATGAAGCCATGACCAAATTGCCTGTTAATCACGGGAATCAACCCAATATGCAGGCGGCTTATCTTTTCAACTATTCCGGAAAACCATGGCAAACACAAAAGTGGGCTCGAAGAATTATGGAAGTTTATTATGGGGATGATCCTCATGAAGGCTGGCTTGGCGATGAAGACCAAGGGCAAATGGGAGCCTGGTATGTGATGAGTGCCATGGGCCTGTTTGAGATGCGCGGTGGTGCTGCCGTGAAACCGGTGTACGAAATCGGCAGCCCGGTTTTAGACAAGATTACGATCCACCTAAATACCGATTATTACCCTGCAGAAAAGTTTGTGATTGAGGCCAGAAATAATTCAAAAGAAAATGTGTACATCCAATCGGCTAAACTTGATGGAGAACCGCTTGAGAAACCCTGGTTCTATCATTCGGAATTGGTAGAAGGTGGAACGCTAATCCTTGAAATGGGCCCGGAACCAAACAGAGAGTGGGGAAGTGATCCCGAGGACGCACCGCCGTCTATGTCCGGGGAATCGGCTCAATAATTGATGAGAACAATATCAAATCCACATAAACAAATGAAAGCTTCTGAGATCAATTGGTTTATCATAGCTATTACAATCGGGTTTGGATTCTTCTGCGGCTGTGAATCCCAAAATGATAATGTGGAGAATAATGAGTCGAGAGTTGTAGACAAAGTCTATCCACTCATTGATTCTTCAAATTCCCGGTGGTTGTTCTTTAGTTCTGCGTCCAGGCCGTTTGGAATGGTGAATTTGAGTCCGGATATGAAATTAGATGGGGCGTGGGAAACGGGGTATCAATTTGATGAGGATTCCATCAAAGTATTCAGTCATATTCACGGGTGGCAAATTTCCGGAATCCCTGTTCTTCCTACAAACGGAGAATTCAGAGGTCATTTGGGACCTGATCAATATGGTTCACCCTATAGCCATGATTCGGAACTTGTAGAGCCCGGGTATCATAAAATAACGCTGGATGCCTATGATATAACTGCTGAATTAACTTCGACTACCAGAGTTGGTTTTCACAGGTACAACTTCCCAAAGTCAGACAGCAGTTATATTCATTTTGATTTTTCTACCATTCTGGGCCCGTCAGGTACACAAAAAGGATACATCACAAGAGTTAGCGATACAGAGCTGAAAGGCTATGCCGTCATGGAACCAACCAGACGAAGGCCAAAACCATTGACCATCTATTTTGTAGCTGATTTTGATCAACCTTTCGACTCTTTTGGCGCATGGAAAGATGGGGAATTGGTTGAGGTAGATGATACCATTGAAGGAGAAAATACAGGCGGCTATGTGCAGTTCAGCACTCAGGAGAACAACGATCGATTGATGAAGGTGGGAATTTCGTATGTCAGTACAGAACAGGCCCGGCTTAACCTCGATACCGAACTCCCTCACTGGGATTTTGATCGAGTTGTAAAGGAATCTCAAGATGAATGGAATGAGGCATTAACAAGAATTGAAATAGAGGGCGGTTCAGAGGAAGATCAAAGACGATTTTATACAGATCTATGGAAAGCTTTACAGGGACGAAGAATCGTGAGTGATGTAAATGGCAAATATTTAGATATGACAGGTGATTCGCCCCGAATTGGTCAGATACCTCTAAACAACCAGGATGAGCCGTTATTCAATCACTACAATTCCGATTCATTTTGGGGATCGCAATGGAATCTTAACATCCTTAGGCATTTGGAATATCCGGAAATATAGGAAGGGTTCGTTAACACCATGTTGAAAATGTATCTGGATGGCGGACTCATACCCCGCGGTCCTTCGGGAGGGAATTACACTTTTGTAATGACCGGAGCTTCATCTACTCCATTTATTGTAAGTGCATATGCGAAAGGCATCAGAAATTTTGATGTTGAGAAAGCCTATGAAGGCATGAAAAAGAACCATTTGCCCGGTGGAATTATGGCAAAAGCGGGGTACGAGCATGAGACCTTCTGCGGCGGAGGTATTGAGGAATATATAGAAAGAGGATATATCCCTTATCCTTTAAATGAGGAACCTTGCGGCTATCATGAAGACGGGGCGGGACAGACATTGGAATATGCCTACCAGGATTGGGCGCTTTCAGAAATGGCTGCAAGTCTTGGGCATTCTGAGGATCATGATCGATTTTCCGAAAGAGCTCAAAACTATAAAAATCTATGGCATGCGGATTCTACCTGGATGTGGATGCGTAATCGGGACGGAGAGTGGAAAGAACCCTTCGATATTTTAGAATATGGCAACGGTTGGGTGGAAACGAATGCCGCACAATCAACCTGGTGGGTTCCCCATGATGTTCAGGGCCTGATTAATTTGATGAATGGCAGGGAAAATTTCACAACTAAATTAAACAACGCCTTTGAACGAGCACAGGATCATGATTTTACTTCGGGATCTGCTCACTCCCAGGAGAGGATAAGAGAGCTCAGGCGAGTGTATATTAATTACGGAAATCAACAAACACAGCAAACGGCATGGTTGTTTAATTATTCCGGAAGTCCGTGGTTAACACAGTACTGGACGCGGCAAGTCACGGAACAAGTCTATCAAGGCTTGTCACCCGAAGTAGGGTATAATGGTGATGAAGATCAGGGACAGATGGGCGCTCTTGCCGTACTTTTTAAAACAGGCCTGTTTTCTGTAAATGGTGGTGCTGCCTCAAATCCCGTCTATGAAATTGGAAGTCCGATTTTTGATAAAATCACGTTCCATCTTAATCCTGATTATTACGAGGGAGATACATTTGTTATCGAAGCCAGAGATAATTCAGAGCAGAATATGTATATCCAGTCGGCTACGATTGATGGAAACCCCTTGAACAAGCCATGGTTTTATCATTCTGAACTGGCCGACGGAGGAAGACTAATTTTAGAGATGGGTCCCGAACCTAATAAAGAATGGGGAAGCGCTCCGGAAGATGCACCGCCATCTATGTCAGAGCCTGATTAGTAAAAATTTTTAAAGGAATAAAAAATTGACCGGAAAGGAGTGCCATTTTATACCCATGAATAAAATCCAATTCTTGATATTTATTTTTCTGGCAGCAGTTCTAGCCGATGGTATACATGCACAAACGGATAATAAAGGTAAGGCAGGAAAGATATCAAGTCCTTCAAATATTGCTCCCTTAGCCAAAGTAACAAGCTCTTTTGAGATGTATGGTGAGGAGGGCGCGGAAAATGTTACGGATGGCATCGTAAGAATTGCGAATCATGGAGAGTGGGCCTCGCTAAGCGGAGTAACTTCATGGGGAGCCATTAACTACCCATCGATTAAATTGGAGTGGAATAACCCTCAAAAAATAAACAAGATCGTTCTGTTTGATCGCGTAGATGAAGACTCCCACACTGCAGGCGGTAGATTGGTTTTTAGTAATGGTGACGAAATTCATGTATACCAAATTTCAAATGATGGAAGCCCAAAAGAGATTTCATTTGAAACTAAAGAAGTCGAATGGATTCGCTTTGAGGTTACAGATGGTATGGGATTGAATTTAGGTTTATCCGAAATAGAAGTGTACCGATCTCCCGATGATGACACTGATTATGTATCATGGGTAGATCCCTACATTGAAACAACCCGCGGAAGGTATTTTTTCTTCCTTACAGGGAGACAGCCTTTTGGCATGATTGGCGCTGCTCCATTGACCCGCAACAAAAACCAGGATGGCGGCGGTTATAACTATAACACAACGGAAGTATTGGGATATCCTCAAATACACGGATGGATGCTGTCCGGCTTAACCATGATGCCCACAACTGGAGAGCTAAATCCTTTGAAAGGTGAACAGCACTGGAAATCAAACTTTACTCATGATGCCGAAATAGCCCACCCCGGATACCATCGGCAATATTTGGAGGACTATGATATATGGGTTGAGCAAACAAGTACGGATCGGGTCAGTTTTTACCGCCTGACTTATACAAAGGAGACAGTAGCAGATATACTTCTAAACCTGGGAGGATACGTGGGAACCTCAACCATGACGGATGCTCTGGCAAATAAAGTAAGCGACACAAGAATTGAAGGAGAATTTAATACGACCGGTCGTTTTTGGGGCGGGCCTGATAATGTAAAGATATTTTTTGTGGCAGAATTTGATCGGCCATTCGATCAAATGGATGGATGGGACGGAGAGAAGTATTTCAAAGATGTTGACAGTCTCAAAGGTAAACCCGGAAGCACTCCAAGAAATGAAGGGCAAAGCTATCATGATGCACCCACAGCGGGTGTTAGTGCGAAATACAACGTAAATCCCGGAGATCAGATCAAGGTGAAATTCGCAGTTTCATATACAAGTCTTGAAAATGCCAGGAATAACCTGGCGAAAGAAGTAAACCACTGGGATTTTGATCAGGTCAAAATAAAATCAAGAAATGAGTGGAATCAGTGGCTTGGAAAAATCGATGTGAGGGGAGGTTCGAATGCTCAAAAAACAAAGTTTTATACGGATTTATGGCATGTGTTGATGGGCAGAAGTAAGATTGATGATCACAGCGGGGATTATCCTGATTATACCCAGGGAGAAAGAGTGGGTTCTCATACAATGAATGCACAGTTAAACGTTCGAACGGTTCCGAAAGATGAACAGGGAGAGAGCAGATTTCATATGTACAATTCAGATGCTTTTTGGCTCACTCAATGGAATCTGAATATTCTTTGGGGTCTGGCCTGGCCGGAACTCTTGGATGAATTTTCAGCCTCTCTGGTTCAATACGCCGATAACGGGAAGTTACTTCCCAGGGGGCCCAATGTTGGTGGCTATTCATACATTATGACCGGTTGTCCTGCTACCCCCTTGATCGTTTCTGCCTATACAAAAGGGTTGTTATCAAAAGTTGATCACGAGCACGCTTTTGATGTGATGAAATCCAATCATATGCCGGGTGGAATGCTTGAGGTTACTGACCACTATATTAATAACGGATATTTTATTGACAATGCCGGCCGGACAGTTGAAGCCAATTTCCAGGACTGGTCTTTGGCCCAAATGGCTAAAGGTTTAGGAAGAGATGAAGATGCACAGTACTTTTTAAATCGATCCGACGGTTGGAAACATCTGTTTAATAAAGAAGAAGGTTTGATTTTTCC
>CAYRDO010000011.1:20337-23372 GCA_964422985.1 uncultured Rhodohalobacter sp.
AGGACGTAAACTGGCTTCATACTGACGCTTTAGACGGGGCGGGCTGGGTAGAAGGAAACTCGTGGCAGGGAACCTGGTCGGTATCTCATGATATTGAAGGCTTGGCGGAATTAATGGGAGGGAATGACAATCTTACTGACAAACTAAATTCTGCATTTGTGAAGGCTCAGCCCGATGATTTCGTATTCGGATACAGTGACGGATATGTAAGCTATGCCAACCAGCCGGGACTTTCCGGCGCCCATGTTTTCAATCATGCGGAAAAACCATGGCTCTCTCAATATTGGGTTCGCAAAGTAAATGAACAAGCATATGGAGCGGTCACTCCCAGTTACGGGTACGGCGGGCATGATGAAGACCAGGGACAAATGGGAGGGATAAGTGCCTTAATGTCTATGGGTATTTTCAGTCTTCGCGGCACTGCCTCAGTAAATCCCGTTTATGAAATTACAAGCCCTGTTTTTGATCAAATCACCATAGACTTGGATCCGACTTATTACAAGGGCGAGGAGTTTGTTATCAAAACTTATCATAATTCAGCCGAAAATATGTACATCCAAAAAGCAGAACTGAACGGAGAACCTCTCGATCAATTTTGGTTCAGCCATGAAGATTTTTCACAAGGCGGAATTCTGGAGATTTGGCTTGGGCCAGAACCAAATGAGAAATGGGGAATATCAAAGTGAAATATGTTTGAATTTTGCTTTGAGCATTAAAGACAATTTAAATGTTTAAACATTTGCACATAATAATTTTTTTCTTTATTTAATTCTAAGAATTGAGTACATATTTCTTTAAGTATTTCTGTAGTAAATCTACAGCTTAAGTTTACTTTACTACCATATACATGGAATCCAATCGCCTGCAATGAAACAGACTTCATTTCATAGAAACAATAGTTTTTTCCGAATCGGAGTGATGCTGTTTCTTTTGGTGATGTTGATATCATTTGTAGGATGCAATTCTGAGAGTGAGCAATTCGCTGGAGATCCAATCCCCGAGGAAATTGACTTCAACTTTGATGTAAAACCGATTTTGTCTGATCGCTGTTTTGCCTGCCACGGACCGGATGAAGCTGCCGTTGAAGCAGATCTACAACTCACTACTGAGGAGTTGGCTTACGCTGCTTTGGGTGAGGAAAAAAATCGCTATGCCATTGTTCCGGGTGATCCCCACGAAAGTGAACTTTATAAAAGAATTACTTCAGACGATCCGGATTTCATGATGCCACCTCCGGCGTCAAATCTTAGTATTACCGACCGGGAAATTGCCATACTGAAAAAGTGGATTGAGCAGGGAGCCGAATACAAAAAGCATTGGTCGTTCATCCCTCCTGAAAAACCGGATCTTCCTGATGTGGACAATGAAGAGTGGCCCCAAAATGAGATCGACTATTTTGTCCTGAATAAGATTGAGGAAAGAGGATTTACGCCTTCAGAGCGTGCATCCAAAGAGAAACTGATTCGCAGGGTTTCTTTTGATCTGACAGGGTTGCCGCCAACAGTTGATGAAGTGAACGACTTCATAGCCGACGATTCACCTGATGCTTACGAAAAAGTGGTGGATCGATTATTGGCATCCAAAGCGTACGGGGAACGGATGGCTACAGAATGGTTGGATGTGTCGCGATATGCTGATACACATGGTTACCAGGACGACGGGCCAAATCACATGTGGCCGTGGCGAGATTGGGTAATCAGTGCCTTCAATGAGAATATGCCGTTCAATCAGTTTACAACCTGGCAAATTGCAGGAGATATGCTACCAAATGCAACCCGCGAGCAAAAACTGGCAACGGGTTTTAACCGTGTTCATATGCAAAGCCAGGAGGGAGGAATTGTTGATGAAGAGTACAGGGTGGAGTATGTGGCCGACCGAACCAATACAACAGCATCCGCTTTTCTGGGAATGACGATGGAGTGCGCGCGATGTCATGATCATAAATATGATCCCATCTCCCAGAAAGAGTATTACCAGTTTTCGGCATTTTTCAACAATGTGAATGATGCGGGTCAGATTCCAAACGAGGGCATGGCCGGGCCAACGATTTTACTGCCGGACAGTGTGGCAAATCAGAAGATTACCTATTTGGAAGATGCGATTAAAAAACAGGAAGAGGAATTAGAAGAGTATGCGGCAAGCAGAAGGGATGATTTTTCGCAGTGGCTGAATGCCGGAATCGATGAGGAATCAATCCGCCCTGAAGATGACGGTTTGGTTACACATGTGGATTTTAACTCCATCGAAGATGGACAAATCATGGAATTAGTCGGTGATTCGCTCACCGGAAAAATAAAAGGAGAACTGCCGATTCGAGATGGCGTTGATGGTAATGCATTCGAATTTAATAAAGGGAACTCAATCGATCTGGGAGATATCGCAGCGTTTGAACGAACCGAACCCTTTTCACTGAGTATTTGGGTGAATCCGTCGGATACTACGGCGGGGTCGGAAGCACCGGTCATCGTAAAAATGGGCATGATCTTCATCGGGTACAGAGGCTATGATCTGACTCTGCTTGAAAACAAGGTTTCTGTGCGGCTGGTACACGGGTGGCCGTTTAATTCGATTAAAGTTACTTCGCGTGATGCGCTGCCTTTAAATCAATGGAGTCATGTTGGGATAACGTATGATGGATCAAGCAAAGCCGGGGGGATCAAGATTTATGTAAATGGAGAGCAATGGGAATCAGAGATTTACCAGGATAATCTGTTTAAGAATATTGAGATCAGTGAAGAACAAAAGACCTATCCATACCAAAACTTCCTGATTGGCGAGCGGAATTCATTTGAGAAGATAGAGTACAAAGGTCTCAAACTGGATGAATTGAAAATTTATAATCGCCGGTTAAGCCAGGCTGAAATGATGGCTTTGGCTGATAGTGAGGACTTACCCGGACTGATGGCTTCTTCACCCGATCTTCAGAATGAGTATCGAGAAGAAATATTATCCGAGCACTACCTGCTTCATCAGGATGAAACCTATCAGAAATATTTTAATGAACTCCTTGAGCTGCGGGTTCAAAAGAGTCAAGT
>CAYRDO010000011.1:23382-36158 GCA_964422985.1 uncultured Rhodohalobacter sp.
AATGGTGATGGGCGAACGGATTAAACCAAGAGATACATATGTACTCGATCGGGGATTGTATGATCAGCGTGGTGAAAAAGTGGAAGCCAATGTTCCGAAAAGTATTATGGACTTTCCGGCCGATCTCCCACGAAACAGGTTGGGGTTGGCACAGTGGCTGGTCAGTGATGAAAATCCGCTTACGGCTCGAGTGATTGTGAACCGGTATTGGCAAATGTATTTCGGGAACGGAATTGTAGATACACCCGGCGATTTTGGAAATCAGGGATCACTGCCAACACATCCGGAACTGCTGGATTGGCTTGCTGTTACATTTCGTGAAAGCGGATGGGATCTGAAATCTCTGCATAAGAAAATTGTGATGTCGAACACGTATCAGCAGTCGGCAGTAATCACAAGAGAAAAACTGGCAGAGGATCCGTCCAACAAGTATTTAGCACGCGGACCCCGATTTAGGATGTCAGCCGAAATGATTCGTGATAATGCTCTTGCCGCAAGCGGGTTATTGGTGGAAAAAGTGGGCGGACCCAGCGTAAAACCGTATCAACCCGAGGGATTGTGGGAAGAAAAAACATCGGGCCGGTATCTGCCTAAATACATCCAGGACCACGGGGATTCATTATACAGAAGAAGTCTCTACACATTCTGGAAACGAACCTCACCGCCACCATTCATGACGACGTTCGACGCACCGGGACGAAGCCACATGTCATTACAACGGGGAAAAACAAGTACGCCCCTTCAGGCACTATTCACGCTCAATGATCCACAGTTTGTTGAAGCCTCCAGACTACTTGCCGAACGTATGCTGGAGGAGGGTGGTGAAAACCTTGAGAGTCAGATATCCTTTGCGTTCAAAGCGGCTACATCGAGAGCTCCGAAAGAGAAAGAGATTCAACTACTTTCTGAATTGTATAGAGAAGAGTTTGAGGCATTTCAAGCTGAGCCATCAAGGATAGATTCACTTCTGGGTGTAGGAGAATACCCGGTGAATAACAACTTGGATACAACTCAATTGGCCGCAGGAACGATTGTGGCGAGTACCATTCTCAATCTCGACGAAACCATAACCAAGGAGTAAGATCATGTCTGAAGAAATTGACAAGCTGAATTGCAATATGAATCGCCGGCATTTTCTTTCAAAAACAAGCATGGGATTAGGTGCGGCCGCATTAGCTTCACTTCTAAGTCCGAAAGCACTTTTTGGAGATCGTTCGGGTGGATTGGACGGAGTGTTGGATTCACCTCATATCATCCCCAAAGCCAAACGGATCATCTACCTGTTTCAAAGTGGCGGACCGTCACAGCAGGATATGTTTGATTACAAACCGAAGTTAAGGGAAATGCATGGGGATGATCTCCCGCCATCAGTCAGGGGAGATCAGCGGCTGACCGGCATGACCGCCAACCAGGATGGATTTCCACTGGCGGGATCGCACTACAATTTTGAGCGATATGGCGACAGCGGAATTTACGTCAGTGAACTGATGCCCCATACTGCCGAAGTTGTGGATGATCTCTGTTTTGTGAAGTCTGTGTACACGGATGCTATTAATCACGATCCTGCTATTACGTTTATACAAACCGGTTCGCAGCAAGCAGGTCGACCGAGTATGGGGTCGTGGGTCAGTTACGGACTTGGTTCAGACAATGAAAATCTGCCTGCATTTAGTGTGTTGATTTCCCGCGGTTCAGGACGCCCGTTTGATCAGCCGCTTTATTCACGGCTTTGGGGAAATGGATTTTTGCCGTCGCTTCACCAGGGGGTTCAATTTCGGTCGGGTAAAGATCCCGTGTTGAACCTGAATGATCCTCCGGGCGTGAACAAGATGAGCCGGCGGAATATGCTGAGTAAGTTGAAAGATCTGAATCAATTGCATCTTGCCGATTTTGGCGATCCTGAAATTACCTCGCGGATCAGCCAATATGAAATGGCATATCGGATGCAAACTTCCGTTCCCGAAACGATGGATGTTTCGGATGAACCGGATTGGGTGTTTGATATGTACGGGGAAGATGCCCGCAAACCGGGAACATATGCTGCCAATTGTTTGCTGGCGCGTCGACTTGCAGAGCGAGATGTAAAATTTGTTCAGTTGTATCACATGGGATGGGATCAGCATGACGGGATTCCGGATCAGTTGCCTCTTCAATGCAAAGATATTGATCAGGCATCGGCGGCGTTGGTGAAAGACCTGAAACAGCGTGGATTGTTAGATGAAACGCTCGTGATTTGGGGCGGTGAATTCGGTCGTACATCCTACTGCCAGGGACAACTGACCAAGGAAACTTATGGACGGGATCATCATCCACGATGTTTTACCATGTGGATGGCCGGGGCCGGAGTAAAATCCGGATTCGAGTATGGCAAAACCGATGATTTTGGATACAACATTGTTGAGAATCCGGTTCACATTCATGATATCCAGGCAACAATTTTACACCTGATGGGCGTGGACCACGAACGGCTCACCTACAAACACCAGGGCCGCCGCTTCCGGCTTACAGACGTGCACGGGCATGTTGTGGAAGATATTTTAGCTTGATTTGAAAGCCACAGAGACACTGAACTACGCTGAAAGTTCTGTGAATTTCTGTGCTTCAGTGGCAAATGTTTTTTGCTAAACTCTTAAAAAGAAAAGATGCCAGATATAAAAACTTCACGAAGGGACTTCATCAAACAAAGCTCACTCTTAGCAGGCGGAGCAGTTTTTCCATCTATATTCCATATCGGGAAAAGTAAACCTAAGTTGGACGATACTATTTTGGGGCACGGTGATTTCCAGTACCGGGTTCACAAAGAATGGGGGAATCTGGATCCTGAAAATACACCTGTGAAGAACTGCCATGAGATGGTGATGGATTCACAAGGCCGCCTGATCATGATCACAGATGAGACCCGGAATAATATAATCATCTATGATAAATCCGGTGCACTTCTTGATTCTTGGGGAGATCAGTTTCCAGGCGGACATGGGCTTACAATCTTTGATGAAGGCGGAGAAGATGTGCTTTTTATTACGGATTACAGTCTTGGCAAAGTTTTTAAAACCACCACGGATGGACGAGCATTGATGATCATCGATCACCCAAAAACGATTGGTGAGTATGAAGAGGAGGCTCCGTTTCGTCCCACAGAAACAGCCATCGCTCCGAACGGGGATATCTATGTAGCCGACGGATACGGCTCCCAATTTATTTTGCAGTACGATTCAGATGGAAACTTTATCCAAAAATTTGGAGGGGAAGGCGATGAAGATCATCAATTTAGCACGGCTCATGGTGTGACTATTGACGATAGAAGTGGAACTCCTACTCTGCTCTGCACATCCAGGGGACATAATTCCTTTAAACGATTTACAATGGACGGCGAATACCTGGAGACTATTTTCCTGCCGGGAGCTTTTGTTTGCCGCCCGGTGATTGATGACGGAAATGTCTATTCGGGTGTTTGCTGGTCCCGTTTGCGTTACCTGAATCAAACCGATAATTCTGGATTCGTTACCATTTTGGATGACCAGAATCGAGTTGTTTCGAATCCGGGCGGAACCCAACCGGAATACCAAAATGGCGAGCTTCAGCTCATGGTTCAAGAGAATCCAGTTTTCAACCATTGTCACGATGTTTGTCTGGATGGAGACAAGAATCTGTATGTGTGTCAGTGGAATGCCGGCCAAACCTATCCCATAAAACTGGAGCGAGTGTAGTTTATGGCTGAAACATCTGATCTTGTTCTCTTTATCGGGCGTTTTCACCCCGTCTTTGTACATTTGCCGATCGGGTTTTTGTTATTGGCTTTTCTGTTTGAGATCTGTTCCCGTTTCAAAAGGTTTGAAAATCTTGGGTCCGCAGTTTCCTTTTCTCTTTTATTGGGAGCCGCGAGTGCGCTCACTGCGGCAGGAACCGGTTATCTGCTTTCATGGGATGGTGGGTATGGAGAAGATTTGCTCTGGACCCACAAGTGGCTCGGGATTTCGGTAGCCGTCATTTCTATTTGTGCCTTTGTTCTTCGTCAATGGTTTTATGAGCATGTGCAGCTTAAAAAACTGTATACATTTCTGATTTGGGGAATGGTGATCTGTTTGATGGGGGCGGGACATTACGGTGGATCGTTAACCCATGGATCGGATTACCTGGTTCAATATATGCCCGAGTCTCTTCGATCTATCACGGGCGCTCCTGTTGTGGAAGCTAAGAGTATTAAACAGATCGAAAACCTCGATTCCGCCAATGTTTTTTTGGATGTGATTCATCCCATCTTAGATACAAGGTGCGTGAGCTGTCACAACCCGGAAAAATATGAGGGAGACCTTTTACTTACATCCTATGATGAGATCATGCAGGGAGGAGAAAGTGGCCCGGCACTGGAAGCCGGCAGCTCGGAAAGAAGTGAAATGGTTAAAAGGATTTTACTGCCCGAACGCCATGATGATCGCATGCCGCCTTCAGGAAAGCAACAATTGACCGACGATCAGAAAGACCTGATCTCATGGTGGGTAGATTTGGGAGCACCGATGGATCAGGCTATTTCAGAATTGGAAGTACCGGACGACATCATGGAAAAGCTGAACAAACTGACAGTTGAAGGAACGGACTTTTTGGTACGAACCGAAGTCAGTGAACCGGACACAAGTCTGATCAATGAGCTGAATAGCAACGGAGCTTTTCGAATCTCCCGAATCGCACAGAACTCCAATTTCTTACAAGTTAAAAGAAGTAGCGGAGCAGAGAACATAGATTTGAATCAATTATCGCCCTTGTCATCTCAAATTACCTGGTTAGACCTGTCGGGAGCGGTTGTCTCAGATAGTTCAATGGCTGCGTTATCAAGTTTCGGAAACCTCACACGGCTTAATCTTGCCCAAACCAATGTTGATGACAACACCCTTCAGCACTTAGAAAATCTGGAGCATCTCGAATATTTAAACCTTTACGGAACCGGTATCACTGATGAAGGGCTGAATCACTTGCAATCTTTGTCATCTTTGAGGAGCCTGTATTTGTGGCAGACGAATGTGAACGGAGAGGCGATTCAGAAACTAAAAAATTCTCTCACAAATGTAGATGTAAATACAGGCGCCAATTCTGAGAATGATTCAGATAATCAGGGTTAAAAAGTAAGATGAATAATCTCATGAAAGAAACTGTGATGCACAGCACCTGCCGTCAAGCAATGAGTTTATCACTTCAATTTCAAAAATTAATCAAGTTGAAAAACAAATTTCTGGTAATCCTTCTTTCACTACTTGTATTCTATTCGTGTTCTGATGACGAGCCAAATCGAGAGTTGATCGATGCCTTGAATAACGATTCCAATATTCTGGTTGTAAAAGAGAAAGCGATAGAAATTGTTTCAGGCGGATTTAATGCAGGCGACAGCTACTCCGAAGTATGGATTCGGGATTACAACACCTTTATTGAACTGGCGCTGATGGTACATGATCAGGAAACGATTAAGGAAAATTTGCGGATATTCTTCCGATTTCAAAGTGAAGAGGGCGGGATTGTAGACGGCTTTATTCCGCGTGTTGAGAATCCGGGTGGGGGATATGATTATATCTATTCAGATCTTGAACCGGATCGTATGGCTCACAAAAATACCGTGGAAACCGATCACGAATCCTCTTTGATTCAAGCTGTTTATAAATACATAAATCGAACCGGAGATCACGATTTTTTAGAAGAAACAGTCGGTGGAATGACCGTGGCAGAACGAATGATGTTTGCAGTGGATTTCTTGCTTAATGAACGTTGGAGTGACGAATACGGCCTGATTTGGGGAGCAACCACCGCCGATTGGGGAGATGTTCAGCCTGAACATGAGTGGGGCGTATATTTGACCGAAGATACGCACTATGCCGTGGATGTATACGACAACGCCATGTTTCTGATAGCGCTCGAAAATCTAGCAGAATTACTACCTGCACGTTCAGATGAATTGATGGAAATTCACGATTCCATCTCAGAAAATGTAATGAAACACCTTTGGGACGAAGAAAATCAACAGTTTGTCCCTCACCGTTACCTGGACGATTCACCATTCCCTGACGATTTTAATGAAGATGAAATTTACCTGCACGGAGGTACGGCCGTCGCAATCGAAGCAGGGTTGCTTTCCAAAGAACAAGTTTATGATGCACTGCAACGGATGCGTGAAAATGTACAGGCTGCAAATGCCGCCACTATTGGACTAACGCTTTATCCGCCCTATCCAGAAGATTTTTTCCTGAATGAAGGAATGTATCCGTACGGCTATCAAAACGGCGGTGATTGGACCTGGTTTGGCGGTCGTATGATTCAGCAGCTTATCCGATACGGATTTGTAGAAGAGGCCTACGAAGAAGCCAAACCCATGTTTGACAGGGTTGTCGAGAATGACGGCTTTTACGAATGGTACACACCTGAGAATGAACCGATGGGTTCGGGAACATTTAGAGGGTCGGCCGGGGTACTTTACAACTCGATCGAAATGTTTGAAGAGTGGGCTGAAAATCAGTGATCTGTGATATTTAATTGTTGTTCAAGTCGAAAAAAATTAATGAAATAAGACCTTCTTCATAATGAAAATAATCAGACCAACACTTTTATTTTGGGCCTTCATCGCTTTCCCTGCATTACTTTATGCTTTAAACATCCCGGAAAAGAATCCTGATCTGTTTCACCAAAATAAGAATGAAGTGATCTGGAGCCTCGGTGAAAAGGATCAATCGGCAAATGAATTTGCGCTTGCACCTGATAAGTTTGAAGAATTTAAATATGAGGATTTCGGATATGAGGATAAATTTTTTGTACTCGGTTTTCACGATGAAAAAGAGAAGATACCCTATGTTTTACCGGGTCCCGTAGACACTTGGGGAGGAACATGGCCCACATCCGGATGGCGGACCAACCAGGTAACCATTCTGTTTTCTGTAGATGAACAGCCAGAAAGCGGCGATTATACACTCTATATTGAACTTGCTGATTTCGCAAAAGAGTTTTTGCCTCTTGTAAAGGTCTACATCAACGACCAGGAGGAACGATTTGCGCTTGAAGCAGAAGGATATAGTCGAGAATCACAGCGATCTCCATCAAGACGTGAGGAATTTATTAATGAAGCGGCTTTAAAAGGTGATGATACTGATGCTACTCCAATCACAATTGCAATTCCGGTTGATCCGAATGTGATTAAAAAAGACGGTAACAGAGTGACGATTACCGTTTTGGAAGGTTCGTGGATTAAGTTCGACCAGATTCGCCTTGAAGGTCCTGAACTGAATTTACGGAATGCTGAAAAGCTATTCGTAAGAGAAGTGAGACCGGCGGATTATCAGATGGAAACGGATCGGGGTGATGTTCAACCACTTTTGGTAAATACAGAGCATCTTGAGGGATCGCCGGTCTTAAGTGTGGAACTCGATGGTGAACCTATTTTTGAAGAAACCGTTGAGATGGGGCATTATGATTTTGAAGCACCGATGCCGGCAGTTTCAGAATCGGTTACCAGTGAATATACGATTCTCGTGGATGGCCAAGAGTTAGAGTCAGGGACAGTTGAACGGTCACCACAACCTGCTCAGACACTTCCGGGTTATGTTGATACCCGAATGGGAGCGGCCCATGCCCGTTGGATGTATGCACCTGGTCCCTGGATGCCATTCAGTATGGTAAAACTGACTCCCGTCAACCAAAATGCGGGATGGCAGGCTGGCTATGATTCCATTTTTGAAAGCATCGGGACCTTCAGCCATATCCACGAATGGACCATGGCCGGTCTCGGGATTTTCCCCACAAACGGACCATTACAAACTCAAATCGGGGATGAACTAAAACCGGATTCAGGTTATCGCTCACGAATCGATAAAAATACCGAAGAAGCTCCCATCGGGTATTATAAAGTTCAGCTTTCAGATTACGACATTAAAGCCGAATTAACGGCAACAACCAGAAGTGGTTTGATGAGATTTACATATCCCGAAGAGCGAGACAGTGCCCGGGTGTTGATTGACCTCCATATTCCGGCAGAGTACAATTATGTTCTGAAAGAGGTGGATGTTAAAAAGATTTCAGATTACAGGTTGGAAGGATATTCCGACCAATTTTCCGGAGGAGTCTGGAGTAACGATGCTGACCAGGATTACACGGTTCACTTTGTGATTGAGTTCGATCAGCCGATTCTTTCGATGGGTGGCTGGATTGAGGATGAGAAATTTGAAGGCGATCACCTTACCGCAAAAGATATCAAGGACGCCGGGCTGTTTGTCTATTTTGATCAGAAGGAAAATCCCGTTGTGCAAGTTCGTACGGGAATCAGTCTTGTGAGTATTGAAAACGCCTCTGAAAATCTTGAAACCGAAATGAGCGAACCGTTTGGTTGGGATTTTGAGGCCGTGAGACAAAACCAGGTGGACACCTGGAATGACTTAATGAGCAGAGTCCTCATCACCACAAATAACCGCCTGGAAAAGAAGAGATTTTATAACACCGTTTATCGGTCGCTCAGCACACGGAATACATGGAGTGATGTGAATGGGGAGTGGCGCGGAACAGACGGCACCGTTCACAGGCTGATGGATCCCGACCACGTTGCACTAGGATGCGATGCATTCTGGAATACTTTCTGGAATCTGAATCAAGTTTGGAACCTGATCACACCGGAGTGGAGCAGTCGTTGGGTTAATTCTCAGTTGGCCATGTATGATGCGTACGGATGGCTTGCTAAAGGACCGGCCGGCATGAATTATATTCCGGTGATGGTTGCCGAACACGAAATTCCACTCATCGCCGGGGCATACCAGATGGGGATTCGGGATTTTGATGTTGATAAAGCTCTCGAAGCAGCAGTAAAAATGCAGACTACACCGGCTCAAAAAGTCCACACCGGTTTTGCAGGAAACAGAGATCTTTCCGTCTACATGGAATATGAATACGTGCCTTATGATGAGGGTCGATTCTCCAACACCCTGGAATATTCATTTGACGACTGGACAGTTGGTCAGCTGGCAAAATCGGTAGGAGACAATGACGTTTATGAACGTTTTAATGAGCGTGGATCCTGGTGGAAAAATGCCATTTCCGATACAGGATTTGCTCACATGAAGGATAGTGATGGAAACTGGTTGGAGGATTTTGATCCTTTTGAGTCCGGAGCGAACCACCACTACGTTGAGGGGAATGCGTGGCAGCTTACTCATTTTGTTCCGCAGGATGTGCCCGCGCTCATCGATTACATCGGCAAGGAGCGCTTCACAAAAAATTTGATTGAGGGTTTTGAAAATAGCTATGCGCTGCGATTTAATGCTGTGAATGATCAATACTGGGAAGTTCCGGTCGTTCAGGGGAATCAGCAGTCACTTCATTTTGCATTCCTGTTTAACTGGGCAGGCAAGCCGTGGCTCACACAAAAATGGAGCCGGGCTGTTATGAACAGGTTCTACGGGTTCGGTGTTGAGAACGCTTATTTGGGTGATGAAGACCAGGGACAGCTTAGTGCTTGGTTTGTGATGGCGTCACTCGGACTGTTTCAAACGGATGGCGGTACTCGCGAGAACCCAATCTATGAAATTGCAAGTCCCCTTTATGAACGGGTTGAAATTGACCTTGGCGGAAGATACGGCCGCGGAGAAAAATTTGTGATAGAGGCTAAGGGCGCATCAAGAAAAAACAAATACGTTCAAAACGCAGTGCTTAATGGAAAAGAGTTAGACACATTTTACTTCGATGCGTCTGAATTGCTGAATGGTGGTAGTCTGATTCTTGAAATGGGTCCCGAACCAAATAAAAAGTGGGGAATAATCGAAAATTAGTAATCTTTTTGATATGAACATGAGCCATGTAAAACTATTTGCAAAAGCAGTACTTCTATTATTCTGTTTAATAATTTTTGATGGAAAAGAAATTTCTGCACAGTCCAACGGTTTCAGTCAGTATGTCGATCCGGAGATAGGTAGTGCTCATTCCCGCTGGTTTTTTTATACACCGGCCGCGAATCCGTTTGGAATGGCGAAACCATCACCAAGTACTGACGGCCACTATGGAAATCCATCGGGATGGGAAGCTGTGGGATACGATCCGCGTCATGAATCGATAGAGAGCTTTGTGAATTTTCGGGAATTTCAGATTGGCGGAATTGCACTTATGGCAACCACAGGAGACTTGAAAACTACACCGGGTTTGCTGGAAAACCCTGACCAGGGATATAGATCTCGATTTTCAAAAGAAAATGAAGTTGCCCGGCCGGGGTATTACAGCGTGTTACTAGATGATTATGATGTCACGGCTGAATTGACTTCAACCCCACGCGTGGCTTACCATCGCTATACATTCCCGAAATCTGACGAAGCAAATCTCTTGTTTGATATCGGGAATCGACAGGGAGAGAGTGGCGAGGTGATCGACGCTTTTGTTCGAAAAGTATCAGACCGGGAAATTGAGGGATTTGTGATGACACTTCCCGAATACGTCAAATTTTATCAAACCGGTGCCACCGTCCCCATGTACTTTGTAGCAAGAATGGACAAAACTCCGGAATCATTCGGGACATTTGTGGATGAACAGACAAATCCCGGAGAGGTATCTGTACAGGGAAAAGGAGCCGGAATGTATTTTACCTTTAATACCAGCGATAAGGAAAGTGTGACGGTAAAGGTGGGCCAGTCGTACACGAGTATTGAAAATGCCCGTTTGAATCTGGAAACAGAGGCCAATGATCTTTCTTTTGAGGAGGCCCGGACACAGGCGGAACAGAAATGGGAATCGATGTTGGGGCGGATTGCTGTTGAAGGCGGATCAGAAGAAAATAAAGTCAAATTTTATACCGGCTTGTATCATGCACTTTTAGGGAGAGGCCTTTCCAGCGATGTTAACGGAATGTACCGGAAAAACAATCATGCCATCGGGCAGATACCTTTGGATGACGACGGAAAACCTCTGTATCATCATTACAATACGGATGCTGTTTGGGGAGCGTTTTGGAACCTCGGCACGCTTTGGGCAATGGCCTATCCCGATTATTTGAGTGAGTATTTGAACACACATCTTGACTTTTTCGAGGAAACCGGATGGCTGTCTGATGGCCTCGCTACATTCAAATATGTGTCGGGCGTAGGAACCAATTTTGTAGGACAGTTCATTGCATCCGGGTATAACAGAGGGATTGAGGGACTGGATACAGAAACAGCATGGCAGGCAGTTCGCGGTAACGAACTTGGTTGGATTAATCGTCCGTTTGGTACAGGAAAGCGCGATATTCAAGCTTTTCTTGAAAACGGGTATGTACCATACGAAGATTTTGCAGGAGATTATTCCAGTTCCTCAGACAGATCCTCCCGGTTTGCGGCTTCTCATACGATGGAATACAGCTTTAGTGCATATGCGGCTGCCCAAATGGCAAAATCACTCGGTAAATCTGATGATTATGAGAGACTGATGGATTTGTCCGATGGCTGGGAACAGTTGTATGATGAACAGACAGGGTTTATTCGTCCCCGCGGATTGGATGGAAATTTTATTGAAGATTTTGATCCGGCCGAACCATGGAGAGGTTTTCAGGAAGGAAATGCTTATCAATATACATTTTATGTTCCGCATGATCCCGAAGGGCTGGTGGAAAAAATTGGAAAAGACACATTCAATGAACGACTTGATAATCTGTTTGAAGCAGCTCAAAAGGAGAACTTTTCAAGTAGTGAAGAAATCGATGCATTTGCAGCGGTGGGTGGGGTTTATAATCACGGAAATCAGCCCAGCTTGCATATCTCATGGCTGTTTAATTATGCCGGTAAACCGTGGCTGACTCAGAAATGGGTACGGGAAATCAGCGATTCATTTTACGGAACAGAACCGATTCACGGGTATGGATTGGGTCAAGACGAAGATCAGGGACAATTGGGAGCTTGGTTTGTTCTTGCGGGAATGGGCTTGTTTGATGTTGCCGGTGGAAGTGATCAAAACCCGACGCTGCAAATGGCTCTCCCTATGTTCGACAAAATACGTATCAACCTTGATTCGGATCATTATCCAGGCGAAGAGTTTGTCATCACAGTTGACGGTGATCCATCAAAACACAAATATATTCGCTCAGCAACACTTAATGGAGAAACGTGGAATTCATTTCAGTTTCCCTGGGAGATGTTTATACAGGGAGGACATCTGAATTTGGAATCTTCGCCTGACCCTGTAGAAAACTGGGGCGTTGAATAAATCATAATTACAACTGGATATTGTCACATAGTAACCCATGTGATGAATCACACCAAGTCCCGGGCATTGAAGTTGTCCGGGATTTTTAAACCATTCCAAGCATGATCAAATCAAAAGGATGGGTATAGACAACATTCCAAGGCCGGTATCGTCTTGTGTATCCTTTGCTCTCAGCATTGTGATATTTTATTCTTCTGTAGGGTTCACCCGAACTCCCGATGTAGTAGGTCTCTTTAATTCCGGATCGAAGTATGTAAAGTGAATAGCTCATAACATAAAAAAGGACGAACCAGCATGAGCTAATTCGTCCTTCATTTTTGAAAGCTCCCCGGGCCGAATTCGCCCGGCGTCCCGACCGCTGTCGGGATAACAGCCGATTGCTTTGGCTACTTCATATAATCTCTAATGTTAATTTTGCCGTCAATAAGCAATCGAATCATCTTTTTACTTTTCCATTTTTTGACGATTTGTTCAGCTTTCTGTGCTTGTTGTTTAGTATCAAAAGGGTGTGTATAGGCGATATTCCAAGGCCGGAATCGTTTTGTGTATCCTTTGCTCTCAGCATTGTGATATTTTATTCTTCTGTAGGGTTCACC
>CAYRDO010000012.1:0-6748 GCA_964422985.1 uncultured Rhodohalobacter sp.
CAGCATCGCTCGTTGACTGTGCGTTTACAGTCGGTCCGCTGATACTTGCCACGAGCAAAAGTGCGGCTACGATCTTCAATCCAAATTGTATGAATGGATGGAAAATTTCCGATTGGCGGGATTTGAAAGGATTTTTCATAGACGGAGTCTCCAATTTACATATTGAGGGTGATTTTGATTAAAGTTAAGATGGTTATTTCCAGTACTATACAACTTTCATTGCTTCCGGGTCCCAATGCACAACCTCACCCATTTCCTGGCTGATATTACAAGCCAACGCCGGAGCTGCAGCTCGCAATCCAAATGTGCCATCTTGCAGAATTTCAGTTCCGTTTCGAATAGCATCATAAAAATTCAGGAAGTGCTGAAACCTGCTATTAAATCCTTCGGGCGAGCGATAGGTAAATTCAGACGGCTCAATGATTTCAGGTTCCGGTTCAGGGAAATTCTCTTCGTAATATTTCTGATATTCTTCTCGAACCTCTTCACTAAAGTCTCCGATACTCATTCCGGGGTTTGCAGGCATTTTTCCTTTTCTGAGAATGACCGAATCTCCGGCAAGAACCATCTCCCCTTCTGAGCCGACCAGTCTTGTATGCCGTCCGCCACCGGATCCATCTGTGAAATTGCTTCGAAGAGATAGATTAAATGCTGGATGATGTTCCGTTTCAGGATATTCAAACATCCCAAGCATAATATCAGGTACGTTGCGACCATCATGCCAGTAACGTAATCCGCCCATTGCGGAAATTTTATTCGGTCCGGTTGAACCCGTAATTTTGTGCAATTCTGAAATCAAGTGAACAAACAGATCACCGGGAATTCCGGTACCATAAGCTTTGTAATTTCGATATCTGAAGAATCGTTTGGCATCAAACGGAAGTTGTTCGGTATCCTTCAGGTAGGTATCCCAATCAATATTTTCGGGAGATGCACTTGGCGGAATGGAGTACTGCCACGCTCCCATCTGTGAATATCGATCGATATAAGCCTCGGCAAAAATCAGTTCTCCAATCGCACCTTCATGATATAACTCCATCGCTTTCTGCTGATCGAGACCGCTGGTTCCCTGGCTGCCTACAATTAAAGGCAGTCCGGAGTTTTTTTCTGCTTCTATAACCGCATGACCTTCTTCAATCTGCTGGACCATCGGCTTTTCACAGTAAACAGCTTTACCCGCATTTAAAGCATCAATCGTAATGGTATCGTGCCAGTGATCGGATGTACCGACAATTACGGCGTCAATATCATCCCGATTGATCAATTCGCGATAATCTTTTGTCGTATAGATATCCTCCCCAAACAACTCTTTACAGCGCTCTACTCTCGAATCATACAGATCACAGGCAGCAACAATTCTGGCTCCGTCGGCGCTATTTGCTACTTCGGCATCTACCTGCCCCATCCATCCGGCACCAATTAACCCGAGCTGTATTTGATCGGTCGCGCCGTATTTTTTCCGCTCGGGTGTTTGTAGTTCAATATATTCTGATTTTCCTTTCCCAAGTCCGCTTAAAAATGGAGCACCTGTAAATGCCAGTGATGCCGCACCCATTTTCTTGAGGAATGATTTTCGTGATTGATCTTTCTTGTTTGAATCACTCATAACAGAGAAGAGTTAAAATTGAAATTGTGGTTGAATTGAGAATTAGTTCATTCATAACAACCATTTATAATGAAATAGGCCACAAAAACACCAAAACACAAAGAATTTTTAGTGCTTTCGTGTTTTGGTGGCCATCTGTGTTTTTTATGAATGTAGAAAATTAGAGGTTTAAAAAAAGAATACCTGATCGATGAATATTAAATCGCGAAAATATCCACCGAACAGGCATCTAGTAAAAACTACTTAGTGATAACTCCGTTTACCCATTCCGTCCGGAATGCCTTCGTAGTAACGGAACGATTCATGCGGAACGCCATCAATGGCACCTCGTTCAAAAGCACGTTCTCTCATACTTTCTACAAATTCATCACCGTTGTTATAATCCCCCGGATTGGGTCCTTTATAATCATTGAAAGCCTCACGATTAAACTGGCTGATATATTTGGTAGCCGCTTGCCATTTCTGTTCAGCATAATCAGAAATATCTACATGTACATTCTGAGCCTCTTGCGGGCTATCGTAAAATACATATTCATTAATACTGTGCGCTTCCAAACCATCCTGGATAATTTGACCGGGGAAAATCAAGTGCCATTCAGCAGCTCTTGCAGCATCTGCAGCGAGATAAGCAGCCGCCCGGTGATCAGCTTTATGCCAAACCTGGTATCCCCAACCGGGATCGAACGCAAACATCACATCTGGCTTTAGTCGGCGGATATGATATACAATCTGTTTTACAACCTCTTCCCTGTCGGCAAACTCAACCATGCCATCGTTATAGCCAAGGTTAATGTAATTTTCTTCAGGTAATCCAAGTTCTTCCATAGCATCGAGCTGCTCTTGGCGACGAATTTTTGCAAGCTCATGACGGGTCATATCAGGGTCACCCGTACCTACATTACCAGTAGTCAACAACAGAATATGTACATCGTTGCCATTCTCCTGAAGCATTGCAAGAGTTCCGTGAGACATGGAATCGTCATCAGGGTGAGCGCCAACGAGCAGTATAGTTCGTCCGGTCCACTCTTCGATGGGCGTCTCCGGTTGTGCAAAAAGCATGCACGGCATCAATAAAAGCGTAAGTAAAATCAATTTTAGTTTCATAGCGTAATCGTGATGTTTTGATTGAAGTTAAATGTTACCTGGAAAAATCAGAGTTCTTTTATTCGAACATTTCGAATCATAACCGGGCCTCCGTGATCCTGGATTCCGATATGTCCTTCACGAACATTTCCAAATTCGTTGTGATTTGCAAATTTGCTGTTGCGGATCATCTCAAACCATTCGGGCGTCCACCGTTCTACCTCTATAATTGTTTCACCATTTAAGCGATGAATAAGTGATGAACCATCTACAATGATTTCCGTGCTGTTCCATTCCCCAATTGGATTCATATTTTTGGGGTTTGGCTCAACTAAATCATACAAAGCACCCGTCACTCTTTTCCGGGTGTCTTCATTCATTTCAGGAAAAACATCCGGATCCAGAATTTGATATTCCGGACCTGACCAATAGATATCAATGCTGTCTTGTTCCAGAACACCGTAAAAAATTCCACTGTTACTTCCTTCCTCGATTTTCCACTCCAGCTGAAGTTGAAAATCTTTGTATTTGTCTTTTGTGATTAGATTGTGCCCTCCTTCCGCTCCATCGCTGACGGGCGGTTCGAAGACCAACATATCATCCTGAACCGACCAGCCTACTTCCGGAAATGAATCGGAATTATAGCTTCGCCAGTGATCAGTATTGCTCCCGTCAAAAAGAACAATCCATTCACCGGAGGTTTCTTCGGTCATTTGATCGGCTGAATCAGACATATCTGAAGATTGGGATGAGCAGGCTGCGAACACTATTAAAAGAGAAATTAAAACGAATCGTAATTGCATAATTGAAGTGATTAATAATTAACGATTTCTAAGTTTTCAGGATCCCAATGAACCGGTTTCCCTTCAAAATGGCTCTTATTTGCTGCAAGGGCTGGTGCGGCTGCTCGCAGACCAAATGTAGCGTCTTGTACGATTTCTCCTTCTCCTCTCATAGCATCAAAAAGTGTTTTGTGATGCAGTGCTGTGCCGTCCATATCATCTTTGACCTGATATGTCATTTCGTTTGGCGGCTCAACAGAGGGCTCCGGAGTTGGATATTTTTCCGCATGGTATTGTCGATACTCTTCCTGAACATCTTCGCTGAAGTTATCCAGAATCATACCCGGTACAGATTCCATTGGCGATCGGCTGAGAGTTAACCCGCCATTACTATAATTAATTTCACCATCTGAGCCTACAAATCGAGTGGCGTATCCACCCCCGGATCCATCTGCAAAATTGACCCGAAGCGAGAGATTAAACGCCGGATGATTTTCCGAATCAGGATAATCAAACAAAGCAAGCATTACATCGGGTACGTTTCTGCCATCATCCCAAAACCGGATTCCGCCGGTTCCGTAAATTCGCTCAGGCCCCAATGATCCCGTAATAAAATGCAGGGCTGAAAAATGATGCACAAAAAGATCACCGGCCACGCCCGTTCCGAAATCCCGGTATTTTCTCCATCGGAAGAATTTCTCTGCATCATAAGGTTCATCGGGCAGATCTTTCAGATAGAAATCCCAATCAATGTTTTCTGGTCCTGCACTTGGTGGAATCGGGTAATTCCACGCCCCCATGAATGATTGTCGATCCCAGTAGCACTCGACAAAATTCAGATCTCCAATCGCTCCTTCTGCAATCAACTCTTTTGCTTTTGCATTCAATACCGAACTCGTGGACTGACTTCCAACTTGTAAAAGCCCGCCTGTTTCTTCAACAGCCTGGATTATCGGGTGCCCCTCTTCAATATGTTGAACCATTGGCTTCTCCAGGTAAACAGCCTTTCCGGCTTTTAAAGCATCAATAGCGATGGTATCATGCCAGAAATCAGGAGTGGCAATAATAACACTATCAACGTCATCCCGATCAAGGATTTCGCGGTAGTCCATGGTAGTGAATACATCCTGCCCCCACTTTTCTTTAGCTCGTACCAATCGGCTTTCATAAAGATCGCAGGCTGCTACAAGCTGAACGCCTTCATTTTGAATTGCAGCATCTGCATCAGCAGTACCCATAATTCCGGAACCGATAAGGGCGACATTAATTCTGTCGTTCGCGGCATATTTTTTTTGATTCAGGCCGGCGTCCAAATATTGAACATTGCCTTTTCCTTTCCCGGTAATAATGTAAGGCATACCAAATGCTCCCAAAGTGGTTGCCCCGATTTTTTTCAAAAATGATCGTCGTGAGTCTTTACTCATTTTACACTGTATTTGGTTAGTAATAATGGACTAAAAACAAACAAGCGCTTACATAGCGGATGAATGGTCAAGCAAGATTATATGAAAACGTTACCACTTATGAAAATTTTTTACTTCTTTTCACGTACCTAAAAAACCAATCTTCTCCGGTTATAATCCTTCAATTATTCGTTTTTAGAATCACAGGTGAATCATTATTGCGTACCACAATCAGATACTTTTCACTGTTCATATCAACGGACCGGATGTGCCGGATCTCTCCCTCAATATTGAATCCGGATACACTCTCCGGCCACTCTTGGAATTGACCATTTCTATAACTGATTACAACTCCCCTCGAGGCATCGTATGGACCCACTTGAGGTTTTACATCATAGAGGTTTCCTCCCATGATAATTTCAGGACTGTTATCACCATCTAAATCCTGAGTTTCAATGCCAAACATGGGAGAAAGTTGAGCTCTGGGAGGTAATGTCTCCATCTGCATTCCTTCAGGCTTATTCCAAAATATGGCACTTTCAAGAGTTGATGCATTTAATTCAGTAACATTTTCAAGTTGTTGAGAAGTAAAGATCTCCTGAACAGTCTGACCGGCATAACTTTCGTACGTTGGATATTTTTCTTCAAGAGATGGAATCACTTCAACCAAATCATGCCGGAGTGCGACCGGGTAATACTCTCCCTGTTTTTCCGTAGCTAATATTTGATCGATCATCCCATTTTGCGATAAGTCCCCCACAAACATTTTAACAGGATACTCTCCGGATGCTTCGAACATCGAATTTTCTCCGTGATTACCGGCTATTAAATCCGTTCTACCATCTCCGTCAATATCCTCGGATGCAAGCGAATTCCACCAGCCTGCAGATTCAGTTAAACCCAATTCTTCTGTAATCTCGACAAATTCACCATCACTAATCTCAAAGACATGAATTGGCATCCACTCTCCAGTCACAACCAATTCGGGTTGATTATCGTCGGTCAGATCAGACCAAATGGCATCTGTGATCATTCCTATCTCTAACAATCTCGGTGCATATTCTTCAGTCACATCCGTGAATCTTCCGTTTCCATCACCTTCAAGAAGGTAGCCGTTGACAGGAACTCCCACTGCAAATGGTTTCAGCCGAGTTCCTACGAAAAGATCTTGATTTCCATCTCCGGTAAAATCGTATGGAGCAACAACGGACCCCGGTTCAAATCCTCGCGTTGTGGGTAGTATTTGATTGGATTTCTGAAAATTCCCGGAGCCATTATTTCTGTAAAACCGATCCGATAAGGCAGATGAACCGGATGAAAATGAATTACCGCCGCTCACTACGTAGAGATCATCTACTCCATTACCGGTCGCATCAAAAAAAGCGCAATCTGTATCTTCGCTTTGGGCATCTTGTGCAAACAATTCTGCTTGATGTGAAATGAATCCTCCGGAATTTTGTTGAACCCACAAAACTCCTGCTTGTCCTCTTGCGCCACCGACGTAAATATCCGCCTGGTCATCTCCATTGATATCTCCGGTACAAAGAGGCGGACCTTCCGTGGACCGCATATGAACCAACAACCTCTCGCGGTTGAAATCGGAGTAGTCATATTTTTGATGCTGCCAATCAGAAATTCCCTCGACATTCACATCACTCAACCGTGGCGTTTTAAAATCATTGGCATCTATTTTCAGGGAATCAGAAAATATTGCGACAGGTGCTTTGGCTGCATCACCTTGAATGGCATCGGTTTGATCAATGTTGATTGTAGCCGGTACCGTTATATTTTGCTGATGACTTACCGTCCCATCCGGCCAACGAACTTCAAGTGAATCAATATTTGAAACATTTCCAAGGCCAATATGTAGTCCC
>CAYRDO010000012.1:6758-14499 GCA_964422985.1 uncultured Rhodohalobacter sp.
CGCGCTGCAAATAGTGTTCACGAAACCAATATTGATCCCCGGCCCATACTTGTAGCTGCGCGCCGATTCCATAGGTGTTCGGAGATTCACCATTTAAATGAACCTTGAGCCAGTTTTGGTCTGAAGCATGCTGTTCAGCTTGATTCCTGTATATTTTTGCTGATCCGTTTACATCATTTGTAATCAAATCCAGGTCGCCGTCATTATCAAAATCTGCCCAGGCCGCTCCCGTTGAAAATCCGGGTTGATTCAGCCCCCAGGTATCAGTTTGATTTGTAAACTTAAACCCACCCTCATTTCTGAAAGCAAAATTGCTTAACGGTGTTGAACTCATTTGATCCATTAAATTCAGAATCACATTCTCCTCACCGGATTGAATCATTTGTCGCACTGCCCGTGGATTAGACACCGTCTCAATGTAATCCTGATCCAGAAGATCTTTGTAAATACCGTTTGTCACAAAAATGTCGCTGCGGCCGCTGTTGTCAAAATCCGCGATGAGAGTTGCCCAACTCCAGTCTGTAGCATATACATCTGCATATCGACCGATCTCTGAAAAATTTCCATTTCCCCTGTTCCATTGAAGTGTATTTCGAGTAAACTTGTGGTGAAACTCTCTCGAGACATTGTTTTGATACTCCTCCCACGATTCAATTGTCATTTTAGATTTTAAACGTTCTTCATCGGCCGGCAGCATATCGGATACATAGATTTCCGGCCATCCATCGTTATTGATGTCGGCAATATCCGACCCCATGGAACTAAAACTCATGCTTCGAATTCGATCTTCCAGCGATTCCGTAAACGTCCCATCTCCGTTGTTGATGTACAGATAATCCCTTTCAAAAAAATCGTTGGCTACATAAAGATCCGGTAATCCATCCCGGTTGAGATCTCCCACCGATGCACTCATGCCAAATCCAAGAACACTGCTGTAGATTCCGGCTTCGTCGGTTACATCTGTAAACGATCCGCCATCATTTCTGTAGAGTTTACTCGCTCCTCGAGGATCCGGAATCTGTCGGTCTGCACCGGTTACATCTTCATACCCTCCAACTTCGTGGAACGAGTTGCTGATCAGGTAGAGATCAAGCCGGTTATCTCCATTGTAATCAAAAAATACTCCGTGAGTAGAAAGGCCGTCGTCCATCAGGTTATATTCCTCAGCCGATTCAGTAAATGTAAGTCCTGAACCATCATTATTCTCAGACGTGTCTCCATTGTTGATATAAAGCCGATTATGCCTTTCCTCCCCACTTGGTTCGCCTGATAAGGTTACATAAATGTCCAAAAGTCCGTCGCCATTTACATCTGCCATGCTGGCCCCGGTTGACCAATATCCTTCAGAATTTAACCCGGCCTCATCGGTTACATCCTCAAATGAAAAATCACCTTGATTAATGTAAAGCCTGTTTGATGTCATATTTCCGGTCAGGAAAATATCAGAAAAGCCATCACCGGAAACGTCCCCCACAGCAACTCCGCCACCATTATAAAAATTGCGGAAAATGTACATGTTAAAATCTTCGGTGGGGTGAAGTTCGTTTACAAAATCGACATTTGTGTGTGATACATCCATCGACTCAAAAAGAGGAGCTGCGTTATTTTGCTCAGTATCATTTTGTGCACACTGAACTAAAAACAAAAACAGTAAAATGTATAACCTACTCCATTTCATACTCTATACCGGATCAACGTGATGAGAGCTAAACTTCATACAAGATAGGATCATTTGGAATACGTACAAGAAAAAGAGCGTTTACCACTCACCATTCTCAATTTTTAACCGACAAATCTAGAAACTCAATTCTTGCTTTCATGTCATCCTCTTTATAGATCGATATTTGTCTGTTTCCATCCACTTTTATCCATGCTTGTTTGCCAACATCGGGATGAATGGTATGAATAAATCCCGGCCCATAAATTTCTTCATACATATCCACAAGCTCAACAATTAAGCTGTCGGAAACTAAGTGTTTATTCCATGGTGCCCAGCTGTCATACTGCACTTCAATTGGCATTTTATAGATTTTATCATCCTGAAATTGCGGGAAGAATCTCATCGTGGCAGAATTGGATAATGAGTCAATTTCATACTCAACGTAGGTACCGCCTGTTACTTTTTTTTGCTGATTAAGCTGCCAACTGTGATCAAAGAACTCTTTCTTCTCCATGCCAAAGTGATATCCTAAGAAAAGGCTGTCATGGCGTACGTTTTTATCTAGTTCACGCTGAACTAACTGTTCATATTCAGATTTTTGCTCGCATGAGATTAGAAGACAAGTTGCAAGAAAAAGTAAACTAAGTATAAACTGAGAATTAAAATTGCTTTCTATCATGAACAAAATACTTCGAGTACGTTTGACGGATTTTATTTATCTGATAAGATTTTCGGTAAGTGCACACAACTTTTAAGCCATTTTGATAATAAAAAAAGGAAACACCCCAAGAAAGGAGTGTTTCCCTTTGCTGATTAAGAAATTAAGCTTAGTATCCCGGATTTTGAACCAAGTTCGGATTGGCTTCCAGTTGGTTTTGCGGAATCGGGAATACATTTCTGTAGGGATCGGATTGATCCTTTTCCCACCAGGAATCATTAAACTGTGTGGCTCCCTCATCTCCCTGGAAACGAATGAGATCTTGTCGTCGCATAAGTTCATAAAAGAACTCACGGCCTCTTTCGGCTAACATTCTTTCCGCAGTCAGGTTGTCAAAGGGTGTAACGCCAGCCCGGGTTCTTATCTCGTTAACTAATGCAAGTGCTTCACCATCACCCGGATTCATTCTCCAAAGTGCTTCTGCTTTTGATAAAAGGACATCGGCATAACGGAAAATGACCCAGTCATTATTCATGTTAGAACCTGAAAGTCCTATTTCCATTTCGTATTTAGCTATTCTGGCACCTGCTTGTCGCCAGCCTTCCGGGGCTAATTCATTAATATACGGCGTATGTGTAATCGGCGGTCCATTCGGATCACTGGATAACACACCGGCATCTTCAATTTGATTGCCTTGAAGATCCAAAAGCGGACCCACGAGGAAATTATCTAATCGCTCATCGAGAGTACCGGTGGTAGGCGTACCGGCCGGATCCAAACCAACCACTTCACCCTGGGGGCCCGGATTGGATTCTGTATCAATAAATGAAGCATAAAAAGCTGCCTCAGTCTGATATCCATTCCACGGCTGGGTGCCAAAGTCGAATGCAGGTTGACTCAATATGTGGTTTGTCATTACATGAAGGTTAAACCCTTGGAGGAATACTTCATCATAAGGAACCGTAAAAATATGTTCAGCCGCACCAGCATTATCTACAGAAAAGTTATTTGCATAGTTGCTTAACAAGCTATAATTCCCGGAATTGATAATAATATCAGCTTGCTCTACTGCTTCTTGCCAATGTGGTGTACCGGTGTAAACTTCCGCATTCAAATACAATTTCAAAAGTGTCATATGAACGACCCATTTATTCATACGTCCTTGAGTTGCACTTACATCAGTATCAACCAGCTCGGCCGCTGCAAGCAATTCAGATTCAACAAATTCGAACACGGCGGTACGTCCCTGTTGGAAATCACTACTTGGCTGTGTTGTTTCTGCAGCATCTTGTTCAAAACTGGTCACAATCGGTACATTTCCAAAGTTGTCGAGTAACATGTAATAGTAAAATGCGCGTAGAGCTTCCAGTTCAGCAATAAAGGCCGCAGCATCTTCCTCACTTACACCGCCTTCCTCTACAACTCTTTCAAACTGGAATATGAGTCGGTTAGCGTTATTCACACCGCCAAACATGGCATTCCATGCATTATTAATGGCGCCTTCCGAAGGTGTAAATGTATGGCGTTGATGGCGTAACCAAATACCACCATCTTCCCAGTCAGCACCCTTCTGCGCAATTACGATTGCATCCGCAGCTACCTCGTTAATGGAGGTAATACTGTTGTGGTTACCAAATGAGGTAAGCCCCCCGTAAGCATCCCCAAGCGCTGAGATAAATTCTTCATCATTTCTGAAAAAGTTCTCTGAGGTTACCTCGTTATTCACATTTTCTGTTACATCAGTACAGGAACCGACCAATAGAATCGGTACCAGCATGATCCATGCTATAAACTGTTTTTTAAATTTTTTCATCGGTTTATTCATAATGATTTAAAAATTTTTTAAAAGTCGAGATTTACCCCGAGTGTAATGGAGCGGGCTGTATACCATCTGGTACGACGTTCAATACCAATCACGAGTGGATCACCATTTGTATCCTCCCATCTTACTTCAGGATCAACTCCATCGTATCCGGTTAGCGTAAAAAGATTTCGACCGGAAACTGAGAAACGTAAATTTCTCACAGATGCGTTTTCTGGAAGGGGCACTGTATATCCAATCGATAAATTTTCGAATCGAACATAAGATGCATCCTCAACATGGAAGCTGTTATAAGCCGGTGAAGAAGTTAAATTGGTCAAACCCAGAGCCGATTCAGTTACGTTATATGTGGAGATGTTACTTGGATTTTCAAAGAAAACACGTTGGATATTCACCAAGTCGTGTCCAAATACTCCACGCACAAACATGTTTAAATCCCAGTTTTTATACGTAACTCTGTTGGTCCACCCTAATTCAAAATCAGGCACCCCATTACCAATTACTTGTTCGTCTTCTCGTGAGATCTCGTCACTGGTTACAAGATTTCCATCAGCATCTTCAAACCTCCAGATTCCATCATCTCCAATCTCTACAAATTTAGGTCCCCAAATTTGTCCGAGGGGTTCACCTTCAGCCACCCGAACCATCTGAGTATTATTTTGTCCCGGCGATCCTACATTTGCAAGATATCTTGGAACGTCTGATTCAAACTCTTCCAGAGTCAAGTTAAATGTGGAGAATGTAAAACCGGTGTTCCAGTAGGCTTGCTGATCCCGGAATATATCGTAGCCCAGTGTGGCTTCTACACCGTTGCTTGATATAGAACCAACATTTAACCACGACGTTGGATAAAGGTTTGGTGGAACAGGAACTGCAATTTCGAGAATCAAGTCATCTGTAATTTTATCATAATATTCTAAACTACCAGACAACCGTTCATCAAGCAGGTCAAAGTCAAGACCAAGATTAAATTCCCTGGTTTCCTCCCATTTCAAATCGGGGTTGCTATTACTTACAGGACCAAAACTTTGAACAAAACTACCGCCTACAAAGAAGTTTCCTGTAGGTGCAAATCGAAGTTTCGAAATCCCATCAAAGGGAGCATCCTGTCCGGTTTCGCCATAACTTGCCCGAAGCTTCATTCGGTCAATAAAATCAACATCAATCAGGTTCATCAGCTCAACACTACCTCCGGCAGACCAAAACGTTCCCCATTTTTCATTCACACCAAATCGGGTTGATGCTTCTCGTCGAATGGTTCCATTCAGGAAGTATGTATTGTCAAAGTTTAGGTTTATTCGTCCAAAACCTGCAATGAGCTTATTGTCATTTTTATAACTGTTGATGGTTCCAAGACCATTATCAAAGTCTTGAGCGAAATTCAGATTATTTGCATTCACCCCATCAGAAATAAAATCTCCACCAATAACTTCTGTTCCTTCATATACTTGCTCTAAGTAGGAGTAACCGGCAAGAGCTTCCAGGTCGACTCCTTCAAAGAGTGTAGATATGTAGTTCGCAGTGAAGTCGAACTGTTCAAACTTGTGTTCATCCATATCTCTTTCAGCCTGACCGCGGCCAAGTGCAGATGATGTAGCACCACCTGTGAGTTTATTCTGCCGCGAATGGAAGATTACCTGTGTAGCCGCGTAGTTTTGAAGAGAATAAAATGCTGAAACGCCGAGGCCGGGAATCACATCACTAAAATCGTAATCTGCTTTCAATGAAGCATCATACCGCTTCTCTTCGAGTGTGTTACTGGCGGTTTCAAGAATGGCTACCGGATTGAACATATCAAACGCGTCAATTTCCCTGTAACCACCTGTGTTTTCAAATCCTTCGGCTTTAACAGGTGCTGTTGGGTTGAACGTAACTGCATATCGGAATGCGTTGTCAAATCCAATATCTTCGGTCCGGTTTGTTGCACTTAAATTAAACGAGAGATTGAGCTTATCATCTAATGCAAAGTGATTCAGGTTTACACGACCACCGGTCTGCTGAAAGCCTGTAGTCCTCATCAATCCTTGATTATCTCTGAAATTTCCGGATACACGATACGTAGTGGATTCAGTTCCACCGGCAACCGATAAGTTGTGAATGGTTGAATAACTGTTTTGGGTGATCTCATCGAACCAATTTGTGCTTTCACCAAAATCAGAAATTTCAATCCCAACATCCTGGCCAAGTTGACGGAACTGATCTGCAGATAGTACGTCAACTTTATTCTCTACGCCGATAGTACTAACACTTCCGCTATAACTTACATTCGTAGTTCCGTCCGGGGCACCTTTTTTCGTTGTAATGGCAATCACGCCGGCACCGCCCCGGGTTCCGTAAATAGCCGAAGCAGAAGCATCCTTCAGGACATCAATAGATGCTATATCATTCGGGTCTATATTTTCCAAACTAGCACCGATGATTCCGTCAACAACAATTAATGGTTCGTTGTTACTGAAACTGGAAACTCCGCGGAGCCTAAATGTGGGACTCGCATTTGGATTTCCGCCCTCTGTGGAGATATTGAGGCCGGGTACTTTACCCTGGATCAATTCTCCGGGATTATTCACATTTCCCTGGGTAAATTCATCAGCGCTAACGCTGGAAATAGAACCGGTAATCTGTCGCTCTTCCTGGGTTCCATACCCAACAACTACAATATCATCTAACTCAGCACGATCCGGAGCCAGAACAATGTCAATTTCAGTTCGTCCGTCGATGGGTATTTCCTGTCTTATATACCCGATGTAAGTAACAACAAGCGTTCCATCCAGAGATGGCACTTCTAATGCGTAGTTACCTTCTATATCTGTAGCTGTACCTGTGGAAGTACCTTGTAATATAATGTTTACACCTGTTAAAGGTTCGCTGGTGTCTTCGTCGACAACCGTTCCTGAGATTTCAAATTGCGCAAAGGCAGAGCAAACAGACATTGCAAGAATAAGCAAAACAGCAGGTACTATTTTACCGATTCTCGCAGTGAAAGCGCTTCCCCTACCGGCACAAGTAAAGAAATGTTTCCGTAGCATTGTTTCTGTCATGGTAAAGAGGTTTTGGTTTAGAATTAGGTGAGATTTAAGCTTCCCGTAACCCTTAGATAGACTCAATAGAATTTGGAACAGGGAATCCTAACACTCCCGAAAAATGATGTCTACTTAGTCCCTAAAACGGTCGTTCGTTTACACCATTTAACATTCAGCAAACTTTATGTTTTTGCTAAGAAAAGCAAATAAAAATTTTACAAGAAATATTGGGATCGAAAGCCTGAATTTACCAAGCCTCACAAAGATAATTTTTGGACAAAAATTAGTCGGTGACTGTCATAATTCCCTGCATCGTTTGCCAATGCCCCGGGAAGGTACATACATACGGATAGTCATCCGGTTCTTCGGGTGCAGTAAAGTAGATAGACTGAGACTCGTTTATTCCAACAAGACTCGTATGAAATAGTACATTATCAGACTGTGGAACGTAGTCCAATTGAGGACCTTGAAGTCCCATATTGAGAGCATTCTGAGCAACCGTTTCAAGGGAACCGGGAGTTACGATCAGCAAGTTGTGCAAAAGGTCAGTGGGATTATTCAATACGATCTGAACCCGGCTT
>CAYRDO010000012.1:14509-34171 GCA_964422985.1 uncultured Rhodohalobacter sp.
GCTTCTACTTCAAAATCAGTTATATCAAATTCCATCGGAGAAACCGCATTGATTGTTATCACCTGATCAGGGCCCTCCGTCCAGGAATCGGGCATCTCTGTTTGATGTTTCTCAGGTGAAAATCTATTTGCAGAATCTTCTGTTACATCTTCATCAGGTGAAGGTGTGCCATCAGCCGTAGCAATCCCCTCTCCTTCCGGAATATTCTTGAGTGTGTAATAGCCAAGCGTATGAAGAAGTGGATTGGATGTCTCAGCCTCCCTCACTCCATCAGCACGAATCTCATGAACATATCCCTCCCGTAAATTAGTTACGACAAGGCGTGCAGAAAGACCATCGCCACTCACAATCACATTCTGTACAGGTGCATTTTCCTGGTTTATAATTTCGCTTCCATAGGTTGAGTGATAGCGATACGTAAAACCGGTAACTGCATAGGATGAAGGATCAGATGCGGATGCCTCATCAACCGGCTTTGTAAAAATAAGTTCAAATCCGTCAGGTTGAGCATGGACCTCTTTGATCTCAAAAGGTGTTTCCCCGCTCCATTTTAACTGCTGTAACCCGAACTGATTGGGTCCGGTTGAAGCCCATCCCCTGCTGGTCATACCCACAAACATGGAACTGTTTTCTCCCCAAACCTGCCGAAGAACTCCGGACTCAAATCCTTCTACAAATGGAAAGACGATTCCCTGGTATTCGCCATTCACTTTTTCCTGGAAAACCCGCATGATTTTACTTTGTCCCTGGTCGCCCACGAAAAGTTGTCCTTCAAACGGACCAAAATCACCGCCGGTATCATCCAAAAGTATTCCAGAAGTAGAAATCCCCATCACACCATGCGGGAACCAAACAGATGGAGTCTTGAGAGCCGGAATCTCCTTTGCCACTTCATGCTTTGGCCTTCCGGTATCGGGGATATCTTCTATGGTTAGTGATATCGGTGATCCGGGCTCATCCGACCAACGCAATCCCCTGGGATTTCCGGCAAAGTCACCCTCTTCCAGATGAGCGATATTACCTGATCCAACCCAATCCCCCTGATTTTCTGCATAAAAAAGATCGCCTTCTTCATTATACGCAAATCCCGCAGGTGACCGAAGTCCGCTGGCGATTGGCTTTACCTCTTCTCCATCGGGAGAGATTTGCAGCAGCCACCCATCCCATTTCGACATACTTTCTCCGTATCCAATCCATCCTAAGTTAACGGTTACCAGCATATTACCCTCGGGTGTAAAAAGCGGACCATAGAAATATTCATGATAATTACCGGAGAGCGGGCGAATCCAAACCGTATTGAATTCGTCAGCACGATCATCGCCATCGGTATCTTCAAGGCGGGTAATTTCTGATCGCTGTGTTACATAAATGGAGTTATCCCTGTAGGTCAACCCAAGAGGTTCATGCAATCCTTCCGCAAAGAGAGTATACTCCGGTTCTCCATTTTCCTGGTATGGATCTTCAATGAGCCAAACTTCCCCTCTTCTTGTACAAACGGCCAATCGACCATCGGGCATCATATCCATTCCCCCAACTTCTAAACTGACCCCCTCCGGAATTGGGATATCTATGATCGAATAATAATCATCCTCCGTTGGTGAATCTGCCTGAGCAAATATTCGTTGAGAGGGAATCAAACAAAGACAGATAAATAATGATAACCAAACCCGGTTTTTTATTTGATTCATAAAACGTAGTAGCGCGTTCATTCTGTTCATGGATATTCTGTTGATCATAATCATTTCTTGTATATGGAGATCTTGCATGAGCTACCAGATAATCTCATAAGTAACCTCCGCCTCACTACCTGAGTTCAGCACAGGTAGTTGTAAATCGTAGCCGTTTTCAGTTTCATTTATTTCCGGATCGATGCCGCCTGAATCTACGATATTTAAATAGTACGACCGGTCATCAATTACATATTCATTTTCGCTTTGAGAGATCTCTTTACCGGACGCCAGGTGAAGCCAGAGATCTTCTTGTTGCTCAGGAGCCGAAAATCGAATCGTTCGAACCAGCTTCCGATTCTCAGACGTGCCCTCAAAATGATCTTCAATCTCTACATCATCGATAGAATATTTAAACACGGGTAATCCTTCATCTGTAATCGAGTATCCTTCAACTCGTAATTCATCCCAGGATACTGAATCCGGCCAGGCTGAACTATTTCCGTTGAGTCTTGCAATAACAGGTTTTCCATCAAACGTGATGGGCGGCCCATCGGGTTTGGCAATTTGCGGCTCTCCCCTGTTGATCCACATCTCATTCGCATTGATAAACGGTCCTTCCCAGGCGTGTAGCAAAGCCGCCTGTCCCATATCATAATTATAATTGATTCCGTTTGGCGCTCCCACATTTACAACATGCGTTCGTTTGATTCCATTGTGCATAGCGAAGGAGCGAATAATTCGAACATTTTCTTCAGCATTGACAAGAAGATCCGGAATTTCACGTCCCCCACCCGGTACTGAATTGGAAGAGTGCAATTTTTGTAAGCGCAATTGTGGGCCTTCCGCGAAGAGAGATAATCCGCTGTACCAGTTATTTGGATGATCAATATACTCCAACATGAATGGATAGGAACCGGCTTCCAACTCAATTGTTTCTGATTCCAGCTCATGCATTCGGTATACAGTATCCTGATCAAAAACTACATTTTCACCAATCAGCATTCTTGCAGTTCCGGCATTTCTTAATTTAAAAAGGTAGGTGCCGCTGTTTGGCGCATTCAGGGTACCGGTAAATCTTAACCCGTATCGATCATTTCTACCTCCCACTCTGCCGGATAGAGAATCAAGTGAACCGGAATCCGTTACAGATAATGTATCAAAATCGGGGATGGCATCCAGTGATTCGGCATAATATTCGTAGGAAAGATCCTGAAGATCGATCTGTTTTTTATCATATTTTTTATAATCGATATTTCGGACTGCAACGGGTCCGTGATCTCCCTGAATCATCAGCGGCCCTTCAGCTACCTCATCATCAAAAGGAGCCGCACGAGTGGGACCGGTTACTTCCACATTTTCCTGGATCATTACACCGTTCAGCCACACCTCTTCAAACATCGCATTGGCAACCTTTTCTCCTGATTCATTAAACTCAGGAGCTTTGAATAAAATCTTCACATGTTGCCACAAACCCGGAGCTCGGGCTGCATTTAATCGGGGTGCATTTCCCTCAAATCCTTTTTCACCTTCGGGCTGACTCTCATCCCATCTCTGATAAATCCCGCCCACATCACTAAATTGTGGCTCCTCCACACCCCAACTATCAAACAATTGCACTTCGTATCGACCCATCAGGTAAATTCCTGAATTGGAGCCTTTGGGCATTAAGAAATCAAGCTCTAGCTCAAGATCTCCATGAGTCCAGGAGGTAAACAGGTGATCATTGTTCTCTTCAGTAGGTATATTGACTAAGATTCCCGTTCCATCCGTTCCTGTAAGGCTGTGCTCTTCGGTGCGATTGCTTTCAACTCCACCCGCAATGGACCAGTTTTCTGAAACTGGCTCAAACCCTGATAGGTCTTCCAGTGAAACTTCTATCATGGGCAACGTTTCAAGTGGAGCTTGTTCTTCTTGATCATCTTCGCCGCAGCCGTGAAGAACAAAAAATGAAACGAATAAAAGTATGAATAGATAATGGATTGATTTTTGATTCATAAATGCATCAAATATAAAAGTCTGATTAATCGGTAAGCACCATAAAGTATCTTTATTCAAAGCTTGCTTGAATAAACCTAACTGTCATTCTAATAAAAAGAGCCACACTCCTTAACTAACAAGGATACCACATGTTATGAAATAGCTTACGTTCGGAGCCAACATAACAAAAATCTTTTATTTTTACTTTTTAACCTGAGTTCAAGATAAAAATCTTTTCCAGGATACTTCTATATTCAGTGAATGCACGAAAAAAATCCCTCCTTGAGGAGGGTGGGCCAATCGCGTGGTCTTGCGATTGGGTCGGGTGGTGTCACTTCAAACCTGAGAATGACACCCCTCCCCCAACAAGCTTGGGGCTCTCTCCCTTAATGGGAGATTAAATCAAGCTGCATTCATATTAAAAAGTATGTAAGATTGCATGTTATATCGAACTGAGGTTTTTTAAGATTTTTCTTCTGAGCTCAGACCAATAAAAAAGGCTGCCAGGTAGTGGCAGCCTTTTCAATCAACCCCAAAAAAATAGCTGGTTAATAATCCGGATGTTGAGTTAACGATCCATCAGTTGTAGCAAGGATTTGCGGTTCCGGAATAGGCATTACATTTCGGTAATCGTCGTTGTGGGCAGGTTTTTCCCACCAGGCATCACCCCATGTACCAAAACGAATTTGATCCGTTCGCCTGATTGATTCCTGGAACATCTCTCGCCCTCTCTCAGCCAGAAACTCTTCTTCAGTGAGTGAAGTTGCATCCCCAAGACCGGCTCTTCTGCGAATTTGATTCACCAAAAGCAGTGTTTCCGGATGATTCCAATTGTTATTTAACCTGGCCAGCGCTTCAGCTTTCATCAATAATACTTCGCCGTAACGAAGTATTGTATAGTCGTTATCCATTTCTGGTAACTGACCTTGTTTAAATGAAAACTTGCCAAGTCTTGCGCCTGCTTGTCGAGATCCATTCGGCGCCAATTCATTAATCTCCGGCGTGTAATCAACCGGCGCACCGTTTGGATCTGCCCGGTCGTAAGCCACATCCAAAATGGGGTTTCCGCTCAAATCCACCTGAGGCCCTGCGATAAAGAACGCTTCTTTTCGGGCGTCATCATCAGAATATGAATTGTAGAAAGCCTCAAGTGTGGAATATCCATTCCAGGGCTGTTGTTGCAGATCAAACGTTAGCTGGCTTGGGTAGTGAAGTGTCATTTGAGCAAAGTTCATTCCGGGACCCGTGGCCTGATCGAACGGAGCGATAAAAATGTGCTCGATATTCTCCACATTTGCCGGACCGAACAGATCTTCAAAGTTTGTGGCAAGATCGTAGATGCCCGAATTTATAACCTCATCCGCTGCATCGATGGCTTCCTGCCAGTAGGTTGTACCTGTACCGGGAGAATATGGATAGGGTCGGGTATAAACCTCACCATTCAAATAAACCCTTGCTAAAAGTGCGTAAGCGGCACCACTTGTTATCCTGCTGTAACCGGCTGTTGGATTTAAATCTGGGATGGACTCCTCGATCTCTGAGACCACAAAATTAAATACAGCCGGACGATCCACCTGCGGTGAATCAACCCCGGGAGTTGTGATAATTTTTATGCGGCCAAACATATCCATGAGCCTCCAGTAATAGTATGCTCGCAGAACCCGTAACTGCGCAATTTGATTCGCATCGAGATTGGCGTTTGCGAGAAGGTCATTAGCCTGACTTACACCGCCATAATTGGCATTCCATGCATTGTTCAGCCCACTATGGGTTGATCTGAAATCATGGCGATGCATATTTACCCAAATGCCGCCGTCAAACCAATCTCCTCCTTTCTGAGTGATGACCATCTCGTCAGTCGGTACTTCGGAAACTGAGAAGTAACTTTCGTGATTGGCAGTACCTGTTAAAATAGTACTGAAAGCTGCATTCAACCCATCATTGGGGATGGGTCTGTTAACATTCGAACTTTGTCCGAAACCCGGGTTATTTGGATCGAATCGATCCGTAAAATCCGAATTCAGTGACTCATCAAGGTCTGTACATGTCATCAAAACAAATACCCCGATGAGTGCATAAGGAATTTTCTTTATCTGTTTCATTGTGATCAAATTTTTGATTAAAAGCCTATGTTGACACCAAGCGTGAAGGTTCGGGACGTGAAGTAGTTATTTCTCCTGTCTATTCCCGGAGATAACACATCGACCTCTCCCAATCTTCCACCATTATCAACGGCTCCCCGATCCTGGAATACCGGTTCGGGATCAATACCAGTGTAGTTGGTGATGGTGAATGCATTTTCAACCGTTAAATACGCACGAATGCTTCGGACGATATCAATACCGGATACATTGAAATTGTAGGATAGCGTAACGTTATCCAGTTTAAAGAAATCGGCTTTTTCAACATAGAGAGAACTAAACTGAGAAACGGTTAACCCTTCAACAGCTTTGTCTGTAATAACCCTGTTGTAGGAGTTAATGGCACCCGGATCAATCGGCTCATAAAAAGCCCGGTAGGTATTGACGAGGCTGTGGCCAAACGCACCTCTGAAGAATGCATTGAGCCTCCAGTTCTTGTAATTCACCTGGTTGGTCCACCCAATTGAAAAATCCGGGAATCCCTGGCCTAGCTGTTTAAAGTCTCCATTTTCTGCCAAAGCATCGCCTTGCGAAACTACCAGTTGGCCATCTCCATTGAGGTCTTCCATAATCGGGGAACCATCTTCGGCAACTTCACCCGAAAATACCGGGCCCCAGATCTGTCCGATCTCTTCGCCTTCGGCTACACGAATTAAATTGGTTGCGTTTTGCCCCGGTGATCCCAGGTTGGCACGCATCGTCTCTTCAGTAATAAAATCTTCGAGAGTGGTTTTGTATGTATCAAAAACAAAACCTGTGCTCCAGAAGAGATCTCTTTCGCGGAAAACATTATAATTGACCTGAAACTCCATACCGCGTGTTTGCAGCTCACCGGCATTCTGATATTGCGTACCTGATGGGAATTGATCCGTAGGTACGGCAACTTCAAGAATAAAGTCGTTGATATTTCGGGTGTAGAAATCCAAAGAACCTGTTAATCGGTCATCAAACAGACCGTAATCCAAACCGAGGTTTATCTCTGTTTTCTCCTCCCATTTCAAATCGGGGTTTCCATCCCGAACTTTCGACACGGTACCTCCGGCATCAAACGTGTATTCATACAGATCTTGTGCCAGGCCATTGGGGCCGGGCAGGGCCCCTGTTACGCCATATCCAAGGCGAATTTTCATCTGGCTGATGGCATCGACCTGCCAATATTGGCTGATGTCGGCTCCAACGCTGAATGCGGGGAAGAATCCCCATCTGTTGTCAGGGCCTAACTTCGATGAACCTTCACGCCGGAATGATGCATTCAGGAAAATTCCGTTGTCGTATCTCACATTCATTCGCCCAAAGAAGGCGATAATCTTCTCATCGGGGGTGGCGTTACTTTCCACCAAAACATTGTTCTGATTACCCAGAACTCTGTCTCCGGACAGGTCTATACTGTAATAACCGTTTTCATTCGTAGGCAGATTACCCAATTCAAGAGTCAGATCTTCCTGGAACGCTTCCTGGTAAGAATATCCTCCGGTGAGTGTTAGATCCAGCCTGTCGCTAAAGCTTTCGTTATAGGAGGCATAGGTTTCAACGAGGGAGAAATCACGATCTTCAAAATACCGTCGTGCCAATCCGTTTCGGTTCAGCCCTCTGAAGAATGATGTGCTAGGATAGAATTCTCCATTGGAAAGGGAGTTAAACTGGCGTGCATAGATCGCGTTGATCGATACGTTTTGGATCGGATCAAACTGAGCCTGGAGATTATAGTTTATATCCTTGCTCTCTCCCTCATTAACATTCTGATCGATAATGGCAACGGGGTTGAAGTTATCGAATAGAATTGCCTGGAAATAATCCCCATTTTCTAATCGAATGGGAGCGGTTGGATTATAGAGAACGGAATAGCGCAATCCCTCTTCAAACGAGTTAGAAAATTCCCTCTTGGTGGTTGATGCATTCAGTGAAAGTGTAAGGCGATCTTCCAATGCAGTATGTGTAATATTAGCACGAGCATTGATCTGATCGAACCCGGAACCTTTCAGTATGCCATCTACATTTCTGAGATTTGTTGAGATACGATATAACGTACTCTCCGAACCGCCGGAAATGGACACATTGTGAACTTGCGAAATCCCGGTTCGGGTTACCTCATCCTGCCAATCGGTAACAAATCCCAGGTCATTTCCTCCTGCCTCAATATACTCTGAAGCCGACATAACCGGCTGGCTTTTCGCAACCATGGATGATGACACATATCCATTGTAGTCCAGTTGGATGTTGCTTCCAAGGCCACCCGGGGAAAGAGCACCTCCCTTGGTTGTTACCAAAATCACTCCTGATGACCCTCTTGTACCATAAATGGCTGCGGCTGAACCATCTTTCAAAACATTAATTGTCTCTATATCAGATGGATCAACATTCTCCAAAGAGGCGCCGATTACACCATCAATAACTACAAGCGGTTCTGTGTTAGCGCCAACCGTTGAGAGTCCCCGCAAACGAATTGTTGAATTTGCATTAGGATTCCCTCCCCTGTTGCTGACACTTAACCCGGGCACTTTACCCTTCAGAAGCTGAGCGGGATCACTCACGTTACCTTGATTGAATTCTTCCGCCTGAAGTGTAGAGACTGAAGATGTAATTTCTTTCTCTTCCTGCGTTCCGTATCCAACTACAACAATGTCTCCAAGCGTTTGAATATCCTGTTGAAGTTCAATTGTAAGTTCAGTTCTTCCATCAATGGCAACTTCCTGAGTTACATAGCCAATAAAAGAAACCACCAGTGTATTTAAATCCTCTGGTACTCTGAGGGTAAAGGATCCATCCATATCAGAAGTAGTTCCAATTGTTGATCCCGTACTCTCCTGGGATCCCTGAACGACTATACTGGCTCCCGGTAAAGCTGAGCCATCCATTGCATCGATTACTGTTCCAGTAATCTCTATTCTTTCCTGAGCTGAAAGTTCAGTCGAACTAAGACCCATTACCAAAACTGCAAATAAGTAAACATTACGTAAAAGCGTACCTAACTTTTTGGAATTGGAATCAATTTGGATTGAACTCAGCCTAATAGATCGGGAAAGAATAGGTATTCGTAGCTTTATACCATTCATATCTGATAAATTAAGTTCCGTGTAATTTTCCTTTACAGAAGAGAATGGTTATGAGGAAAGCATCTCTCAAATATTAGTAGAAGAGCTTCTTTTCCAGGGACTAAATAATCATCCAGGTAACCATTCATGCCAACTGAAAAAGATCTATATCATTTTAAAAAAAGCGCTTTCAAAAATAAATACGGGAGCGTAAGAATGGACAATATCGGATATGTGTAAGCAACTTTTTATCAAAAAATAGAAAGGCTAAATAAAATCATGGAGGATATTTTAAAGAAGAATAGAACCTTTCATGATTATTTTTCTTACATGACTTGAGAGCATAGAATCTGCAAGTGATTGCTCATCTTGAATTTATAATAAGTAACTACAGTAACAGTACATAGATACATGTAAAATAAGAGAAAAAAATCCTTTATATGTAACTACTGCACCTTTTTACGATACTTTTATAAAAAATTATCATCTATAAATTAATGGGGAAATTATTTCAGCAGTTTTTTATGGTATTTCAAACAAAAACCTGAGCGTGAAAGTGATCTTTCTCAGGATTTTTCAGAGATTTTTTGCTTTCTCTCGTCCCATAAAGTTTTAGCAATCATCGCAATAGGGCCAACAATAAACAGTGCATAAAACGGCGCATAAACAGCCTCACCTAATCTGAAAAAGAACTCAACAAATGCTATTAGGAAAGCGACGATGTTTTGTCCCTTCTTCGATCTTAATGTTGTTTTGGGATCGGTAATCATAAAGAAGACAAAAAGCTGATACATCGGACCGGTCAACGGAGCGATCTCTGCCATAAACGCATCTCCCGTCATGATACTTCGGACCCATGCAAAACCAATAAACGAAAGAACATACGTGGCACAAATGTTAAAACGGTTTACTTTTGATATGGTGAATAAACCCACAATCCAAATTACCAGCATTGCCCACATGTTATTTCCCCACTGGATACTCAGGATGGCCATGCTATCAGAGGCAATCAGCAGCATAATAACCACACCAAAATTAGTGGGATTCCATATGTGAGTACCACGAAACCGAAAAACATATTTGGATGCAATTGAGATGGCTGCACACAACGCGTATGGCCACATCAAAGGAGAGCGCACAAGAATGCCTACAGAAATTCCCGATATATAGGCACTCGAAAGATTCCGAAATTCGCCAAGTAAAAAACGGTGTAAGACTGATTCGGTTAGAAAAGCAGCACCGATCGCTACAAGCAGGTTCGTATAGGAATCAAGAATTCCAAACGAGATATGAGCAGTTAGCAGAATTCCACTGATCAGAAGTGGAGCTATATAGCTTCTTGGAATCGTGATATTTTTGAAGGGTTTGGAGAGGGACGTACTCACGCTCATTCGCTGCTCTGTTCTGTTATCTTATGATTCATGTTTAGCTCAGGATTTTCAATCGTTTGAACGATACCTGAAGGCCAGCGGATTTCTACTTTTTCAACCTGGTCAACTTCGCCAAGCCCGAAATGCACAACTTTTTGGCTTTGTGAGCTAAACGCTTCGCCGGCAGTCACACTTTTTCGGGATCGCTTGCCATCCCAGTGAAGAATAACAATAGCGCCAACAGCACTTCTGTTACTTTTGGTTCCTTCAAGATCAAAGGCAACCCAATTATGATTTGGATCTGTGTAGTTTCGATAAATTTTTACGGACTGATTCTGATTGGCAACGATCACATCAAGTGAACCATTTCCAAAGAAATCCGCGTAGGCTACTGAGCGGCTGTCTAGCCTCAGATCACCACCCACATTATTAGCAACTTCCCGGAATCGTCCGGCACCGTCATTAAGCCAAATCTTGTTTGCCTGGTATCCTGAAAACGTCCGGTTTTCCATATCGGGCCAGTTGTTCGCATCCATAATAATCGATCGATTCCCGCCAACCACTTTGGAATAATCATACCAATAATCAGTGTCAGGTTCAGCGGATACATACCCGTTTGCAACATACAGATCGAGATTTCCGTCATTATTCAGATCCAAAAACTGACCGCTGTATCCCCACTGACCAATTTCCACCCCGAGATTACTTGCAAGATTTGTATACGATGGGATTTCATCATTGTCGTCAGTTCGGGGAACCCACAAGTTATTTCCCTGCATCAAAACTCCTGCTTCGGAAATATTGGTGATGTAAATAGCATGTTTCCCCTGGTTTAAAACATCACCAAACGATACGCTCATTCCGCTTTTTGGCGTAAAACCGATACCGGATTCTTCACCAATATTTGTAAAGCTCTCACCATAATTGTTAATGTAAATTTCGTCCACGCCATAATCATTGGCCAGAACCAAATCCGGATATCCCGAATCATTAATATCGGTCGCAGATGATGCCAACGTCCACCGGCGATTTTCCTGGAGCCCAACCTTTTTAGAGACATCTGTGAACGTTCCGTCGCCTTGATTTTCAAAGAGATAGTTCAGTCCGCCGTTGGTTGCATATTCATAGCTATCCGGCATCATGAGTGTGTTCTCAAGATTAAATAGATTAACATCCTCTTTGTAGTATCCGCCTAAGAAAAGATCGAGAAGCCCATCGTTATTGTAATCGAGCCAGGTTGCAGTATTGGCGTTTACATGCGCAGGGAAACCGGTATTTGTAACTTCTGTGAACGACTCTCCTGCATTATTCTTAAACAGAGCAGGTTTGCCCCATCTGTATAGAAAAAGATCTTCATACCCGTCATTATCAAAATCTGCCCAGACCGAGCCCATCGAAGCTCCGACTTCTTGATTGTTCAGATCAGCAATTCCAACCTGCTCTGCAACATCTATAAACGTTCCATTTCCGAAATTTTTGTAGAGAGCATTTTTTGTTCCGAACTCACTGTTTGTGAGATAAAAATCCTGGTGGCCGTCATCATTAAAATCAACCACTGACACTGAAGCTCCCATCGATGCAATTTGGGGTGCAATGTGATTGAGTTTTTCATCCACAATCGGTCGGTGGTGTACAAAATCTACGCCCAGATCATCGGTTATATCATCCAGGAAAAATCCATATCTCTCAATAATTTCTGAGCGGTTTTCAAACTTTTCGGAGTTGACATACTCATCATATTTTTTCATCCCAAAGGGAATAGACACCAAGATGAGAAATATCAGCACTACAACTGATTTTTTAACGTATTCTTTCTTCATACCAACAGATTTATTCAAACATCAAATATAGAACCAATTTCTTTAGCCATATACATCGGCTGCCGAATTTTACAGGCTTACTGACCCGTATGATTCGGCAGGCGAAAAAACCAATCGCTTAAGCAACATCGGCTACCAAGTACACCTTGGCTGCCAAATCCGGGAACTATTGCACAAGAGACTCGGCTGACGAAAACTTCAATTGCCGGCCGAGGTTACATCAATACAATATAAAAATTTACCCTTTCAACTTCCTCTATTCATCAAAGATCAATGCCGACCGAAATGATCGAGGAGTGATATATCTTGTGTGATAGTTGACCCAGTCTTCTTTGTGTTTTTGATAGACCGGATCATCCCAAAGTGTGCCGGCACCTCCGTATTCATAATCTGCCTGACCATGGTACGGTAATGGTAAAACTGTTGCCGATGCCTCTGTATTGTAATCGCCATCTTTTTCCCAGCCATCGGATACAAACACAAAACTTCGCTGAAATCCTTCGCGAGGAGGTTCGGATGCTTTAAATTCCAACTCAATTTCATCTCCGGCATTCATAATCACATACCGATCATCTACTTCGGCCAGTAATTCACTCACGTCACCAAACCGTGTGTGAAAGCCTTCCAGATCTCTCCAACGTTGTGCCGTGCTTGAAATTTCGTTGTAATCCGCAACCATGGGTGAAGTCGAGTCAGCCCGCGACCATTTTGAGAATCCGCGGTATTGCAACTCCATCTTCAACGGGTCGAGAGCTGTTTCTTCTATTCTTGAATCATCAAGTTTCTGAGCCTCAAAAATGCCGTCCCAGTAGATTTCCGAGGTTGTGGTCAATCGCAGTTTTCGTTCTGTTTGATTTGAGAAAGCATCTCCAAGATCGAGCAATATGGTTTTCGATTTCCCGGCCGGAATTCCATAATTCTCATGCATCAGTTCCCACTCACCGGATTCATTCAGATACTCAACCTGCAACCCTTTCGGCGCCTGAATACTGCCCTGGCTCAGCGCAAGATTGATCGAGCTGTCAGTCGGACGAAGCCAGCCGTTCAGCACCAGCAGGTCAGAATTTGTGTCATTCAACGTAATTTCAATGGAATGTTCATGAGCCAATCCCTGGTACTTGGTTTTTTCGAATGGCTGAATGTAATTTTTATCAATGGCAGCAATTTTATCGGTCAGATTATTCCCATTTCCATCCGATACATTTTTTACAGGATTCAGGCTGCTAATCAGTTTCGTGGAGAGATCCGGTGCCGGGAATACAAATCGTTCATCCACAAAAATCTCTGTGTCTTCGGGGTGATCAACAGCCATCAACTGAACATGATCGAAGAAATGAGATTCCCAAAGTTCCGCCGTAATCCGAAGTTTATAAACGCCGTCCTCGGCTTCAATCATTTCGGATGGAATCTTAACACGATCCAGTGTCTGAACCACTCCTGCGGTTTCTTGCGCATTAATTCGAAGTCCCAGTGGAGACCGCCATAAAATATCAGTCACGAACTGCATCTCTTCCCCATCGTGAGAAAACAGCCACGGACAAGACCCTTTTAAAATTTGTTCATTAAAAATGGTTGAGCCCATTCCCAATTCTGCAAATTCAGCCTGAACCGATCCGTTCGGCCAGATAATCCGCAGCATCTGAGCTTCCTCATATTCACCTAATCCGAAATGTACAATCGGTGAAGAGATCAACTGTTTTTGATAGAGCAATCCGGATCGAACCTCCATCTCGCCGCCAATTCCGAATGAGTTGATTCGCTGATCGCCTGTGGAGCCCGATGCCTGTGCACGAATTGATCGGGCGAAATATTCTTGCGTGGTTTCCGTCTTCAGGTAAAACGGCGACAGATCTTCAGCGATGCCAAGCAGATCCAGCTTTTCATCCCCCTCCACATCAAAAACGGAGTAGATTTTGCCTGGAAATGAACCTTCCAATTTCACCGGGTTTCGCTGTTCATCGCCCAGCCAAACATGTGTTTCACTATCTGAAGAAAGAATCAAATCGATCGATCCGTTGTTGTCCAGATCGGCCGTAAAAAGATTGGGAGAAGCAAGGTTCGAAATGCCACTTTCGAGATAATCTGAGGTTTGCCATTCCCCTGTTTCAATAGAATAGTTGTGGCTGGAAAAAGATCCGCTTTCATTCACCGTGATAATCTCAAACTGAGCATTCGCATCCATATCGGCTATGGCGATGGCAGTTTGATTTTCTGCGACCTGAATTCCGTCATCAAATTCTCCGCCCCGCTGATTTCTGTAGATGAAAACGGATCCATCTTCAGCCAGAACTGTTGCTTCCGGTGTTCCTTCTCCATCCAGATCAGCCCATAAAAACTCTGTAATCGATTGATTCTGATTGAATGGCGTTGTTTGGGTAAACGTGCCATCTCCATTGTTACGAAGCACAAATGAGGAGCTGTTGTTTGTTGAGAGAAGTAGATCCAGATCCCCGTCCATCTCCACATCAAACGCCCAAACACCTGAATAGCTTCCGCTTGTAACATTTCCGGAAAGCCCGAGATCTGCCGTTACGTCGGTAAATGTCTGGTCTTCATTTAACTGATAAAGCCTGAACCCATTCGGGCCTGCAGCTGCCAGATCATTTCGAAAATCGTAATTATAATCGATCTCCTGAACGGCATTTTTCGAAAGTTTTGAATCGGTTGCACCCGGCAATTCCAACTCTGTTTGTTCATTTATAACGATTGATCCATTTGCAACGGTAATCGGAAACGGAGGAGATTCACCCGATAACGTGACTCCCTTCACCCATGCTGCTTCTGCCGGCGGAACATCAAGTGGTTGCCGCGTAAGTTGCATCTCCAAATCGGGGGCTGCAGCTTCAACGTCAGGTTGTTCGAGGTTGATAAATTCTGTAATCAAAAAACCAACTTCTGTTGGGGAAAGCCGTACCTCAGCCAAATCTGCCTGGAAACGTGGCTGAGATTCCAAACCGCTTCGCAGAAAAGATAGCTCGAGTGACAGATCCGAAAAATTTTGTTCTTCTAGCAGGTTAAAAACCAAATCCAATTGCTCTCTGTTTTGCTCATTCCAATTATCAGAGAGCTCTTCCAACCGAGACAAATACTGTTCGGCCTGATCAGCATTTTCTTCCCGGATTGCAATCCGTGCCAACTCCAATAAGACGACTTGATTGTTCTCGTCATTCTCAAGCAAAGAGGTCATGGTTTGCTTGATTTCTTCAGAATTTCCGGTGGGATTTTCGCGCTCCAATTCCTGTGCAAGTGCGTATAAAATCCGTGGATTATCGGATATCTCAGAAGCCTCCCGGAAATAGTCAATCGCTTCTGTAACATTCCCCTGTCGGCTGGCAATCAAACCGGCAAGATGCAACACTTCAGGATGATTTGGACTCCGTTCCAGCGCCTGACCAATCCGCTCATTGGCAAGAGTAAAATTCCCCTGACGCATCGCAAAAACAGCTAAATTTGCCCATGCAGCCGTTTCTTCCGGGAAAGCCTGTGCCACATCATTCATCTTATTGAAAGCAAACCGGGTCTGATCGGTCTCGTTTGCACCCAAACTCATATAAAAATCAGCCACCGCCTGATCGTAAGAACCCGATCCTTCTGTGGATTCCTCAGAACTTTCTTCCGATGGCCCGCAGGAAACAGATCCGGCGAGTGAGATGGCGACTAAAAATAAAAACCAATTTTTTCTGTAGAATGATGCAGACATGATAAAAGATTATGTGTGCTCCCCTCTTGAGAGGGGAAAGTGAAATGAGCGTTTAGCGAATGAACTCGGGGTGTGGTCATTGAACTTAATCGCACACCGGGGACACACCTCTGATGACTTCGCTCTACGCTTCGTCATCTGTCTCCTCTAAAGAGGAGAGGTCATCCCATTTATTCAAAATATTTCGCATAAATTCACATTAAAATACAATTCTGATCGACAAAACGATTCAATTATTTTGATCCTGATGACGGAAAATTAATGGACTGTCGTCGTTTCTTGCAACAAACAGATACCCGGAATTATTGTTGATCTGAATCGGCTGAATGTTTCTCACCTGTCCTTCAACAAAAAAACCGGATTGTTCCGGGGGCAGCGACTCGAAATTGCCTTCGCCATTTCCCAAGAGAACAACTCCGTAACCGGCGTCTTGCCTACCTCCCATGCTGGGTTTCACTCCATAAAGATTTCCGCCAAGCAACAGGTCTAGATGTCCATCGGAATTCACATCCATTGAGTGAATCGCCATCACCGGAAAAAGCTGAGCCTCAAACGGAAGTGGTTTTGCTGAGAATCCGTTTCCTTCGTTATTCATCAAAACGACCGACCGGAGTTCATTAACTTCTTTTTGAAGCGCGCTATCCAGCTTAGTTGCTGTAAATAACTCTTCAATGTTTTTATTGGAAAAATCGCGGTAACTCTGAATGTTGTCCTGAACCTCGGGAATCTGTGCCAAAATTTCATCCAGTTGTTCGAAAGGGCGATACTCGCCATCTGGATTATAAGCGATGACTGGAGCCGTCTGGCCATTGTCATTAAAATCATTTACAAACAATTTCAATGGCGATTCTTCTGAAGCCTGGAGTCTGCTGTTCGTGCCAAAATTACCCAGAACAATGTCCTGCCTCCCATTCCCATCCAGGTCTGCTACATGCATGGATTGCCACAATCCATTCAAATCAGCCAAACCAAGTTCTTCGGTCGTCTCAACCAACTGTCCATCCCGATTCTCAAAATAGTGCGGACTCATCCATTCTCCCGAAACGATCAAATGCGGCAATACCCCTTCAGAATTTTGAATCCACGAGGCGGATGTTACATTCCCAAGAACTTCCAAATCGGGTGCGATATCTGAAATCACATTGCTAAAAACTCCCCTTCCGTTATTTTGGAGCAACATATTTTGTGGCCCTACCCCATATCTCCAGGGTACAGAATGTCCGCCTACAAAAAGATCCATGTGCCCATCCCCATTAAAATCTGCAGCTTGAACGGTTGAATTATTCAGCGGCAACTCGGGTACACTATTCGTTGATTTTCGAAATTCTCCATCCCCTTGGTTGATATAAAGCCGGTCCATCAACTCCTCGGATGAACCCGGATATTCATTTCCTCCGCTGACCACATAAAGATCATTTAAATCATCACCTGTGGCATCAAAAAAGACAGCGTCTACATCTTCGCTGGCACGATCGTACTGTAAATCATCAATTTCCAACTGCCGAAAGGAACCATCGCTTTCTTGCACAAAAAGCTGCCCCGCAAAACCTTTCGCTCCGCCAAAATAGTAATCGTCAAGGTTGTCTCCGTTTACATCACCCACAGCCAAAGCCGGCCCCCGTGTGGATAATTTATAGGGCATCAACGGTTCCCGGTCAAAATCATTGAAAACATTTTCCTGATGCCTGATATCAATCCCGATCTCTTCCGTTACATTCGCAAAGGTGGGTGTTTCTTTGGGTTGATTGAAGGCTTGATAATCAAATTCACCTTCTGCATCAGCTTGTGAGATTTCAATCGTTTGATCGGCATTAATATTTTTGAGGGTCTGATATCGTTTATCCGGCCAGATGACAAGCATGGAATCAATGACTGACACTTCCCCCAACCCAAAATGAAGGGTATGATGTACTGAAGATTGGAATCCGCGGGTGGGGCTTTGTTCACGAAATTTCACTTGTCCATCGTGATAAGCAAAAATCTTCGTTCCGATTCCGGATGTATTCGAGTCTTCCCCGTTTAAATTTACATTCAAGTAATGAAGAGAGTCCGCTGCCGGATGATTGTTTTGATAGACAAATGCCTCGCTGTTGATATTATTTGTGATGAGATCCAAGGCTCCGTCATTATTCAGATCCGCATAAACAGCTCCGTTCGAGTAACTTGGATCAGAAAATCCCCACTCTTCAGAAACATCGTTGAATGTCAGATTTTTCTGATTCTCAAACATATAATTCGGCACATGAACAGACGACATTCGTTCAACCAGGGCATATTCCCTCTCCTCCTGCTCTTCCCCAGCGAACTGATTCCTAATTCTTTGCAGTGCAGATACATAATCCAGTTCGTTCGGACGTTTTGGAAGTCCGTTGGTGATGAACAGATCCTGGAAACCATTGTTATTATAATCAGCGAATAAAGCCGCCCAGCTCCACTCCGTTCTTGCAATACCGGATGCAAAACCTGTTTCACTAAATCGAGGCAATCCGTCATCCCGGATTCCTCGATTGACCTGAAGCGTGTTTCGGTTGTTATTCGCTCCAAACCCAAAATTCTCTTTTGTATCCGCAACAACTACCAGGTCAGGTCCACCGGAAGTCATCATTTTTACATGGGTGGTTGGCATCATATCCAGAGAAACCAGATCCGTCAGACCGTCATTGTTGATATCGCCCGTATCATTTCCCATTGAGGCACTGCTGGTGTGGCCCATCATCTCATAAAGAGATTCAGTGAACGTACCATCACCATTATTGATGTAGAGATAATCGTCCTCATGAAAATCATTCCCAACGTAGATATCCATCCAGCCATCGCGGTTGATATCTGAAACTGCCACGCCCAATCCATAACCAAGGGCACTGCTTATAATTCCCGATTCATCTGTAACATCCGTAAACCGCCCATTATCATTTCGAAAAAGCTTATCCCCTGCTTTGGGATCTTTCTGTTGACGAAGTTCAGCCGCATCTCCATAGGTATTTTCGCTATGAAAGGAATGGTTCAACAAAAACATGTCGAGATCGCCGTCATTGTCGTAATCAAAGAATGAGGCTTGTGTGGAGTAGCCTTCAAAATCCAGACCATACTCAGCCGCACTTTCCGTAAATGTTGAATCTCCATTGTTGATATAAAGCTGGTTCGGCCCTGATTTGATCAAATAATTGACTCTGCTCACATAGATATCGAGGTAACCATCTCCGTTAATGTCAGCCATCGTCACGCCGGTCGACCAGCTATCAGGCTGATGCTTAAATCCGGCCGACTCTGTGATATCTTCAAACTCAAAATTCCCCTTATTCAGGTAAAGTCGGTCTGCAACACTGTTCCCAGTAAAGAAAAGATCGGTCAATCCATCATTGTTGATATCGCCCGCAGCAACACCTCCGCCATCATAAAAGTAGAGATAATTCTGGATATTGAATTCGGGTGTGCTTTCTACATCGTTTGAAAAACCGATGTTTGTTTGGGATGAGGGAAGTTTAACGAAGTTTGAATCCTGCTTGTCAGAACAACTTGTAAACAACAGAAAACAGAAAAATAGACAAAGAAAAAGTCGAGCAGAGATGATCTTCATATAAAATTTTTGAGTGCCGAAAGCCTAACTCCAGGTAAAAACATTCTCTAGAAGATAGTACAGAGCCGTGTACCCATCAATTCTATTTGTGTCCCAATTAAGACATGGTATTTTTCTTTCCAATAATAATATAAGACCTCATCATGAACTCTCTATCATTTCAAAGGGTCGATGTGGTTAGAAAAAATACAATGTCTCCCAAAAGCCGAATTCGCCAGGCGAAAAATGCAACCGCCAGCCGATCTTAACAAACTCAAGCATCAACCGCTTCTTTCTTGCTGTAATTCTCGATGATGTAATCTTCAAGAATTTTGCGGAATTCCGCCCCGATATTATCGCCCCGAAGTGTGGTAAAATGATCGCCGTCTACATAAA
>CAYRDO010000013.1:0-27523 GCA_964422985.1 uncultured Rhodohalobacter sp.
ACCGTTTATACAGTCAGCGGTGATGCAATTGAAAACGGTGTTGTCTTAGTGAACGACGGCGTTATTGAAGAAGTGGGCAGTGCGGATGATATTGATATCCCAAGCGACTATGAAGTGCACGAAGCCAAAGTCGTAACTCCCGGATTAATTGATGCCCGAACTGTGGTAGGTTTGGCCGGTTATTACAACCAGGATCATGACCAGGATCAGTTGGAAACATCGAATGCGGTTCAACCGGAATTGCGTGCGATCGATTCGTACAACGCCCGCGAATTCCTGGTGAACTACTTGATGGAAGAGGGCATTACGACCATTCATACAGGTCATGCACCCGGTGCTGTAATTAGTGGTCAGACAATGATCGCGAAAACATTTGGTGAGACTGTTGAGGAGTCATTGGTTGATTCATCAACAACACTTGCGGTAACGTTTGGACCAAGCATCGAAAATAATTTTGAATCACCCGGCACGCGTGCAAAAGCCGTTGCCATTCTTCGTCAGGACCTGATCAAAGCGCAGGAATATGCTGAGAAAAGAGCTGCCGGAGAAGATCAATCCAGAGATCTGAAACTGGAAGCATTGGCCGATCTCCTGGATGGCGAAATCAGAGCGTTGGTTTCGGCTCATACAGCTCACGATATCATGACGGCGCTTCGAATTCAGCGTGAATTTGGGTTCCCGATGATTCTTGAAGGTGCATCCGAAGCGTACTTAGTGATGGATGAAATCAAAGAAGCGGATATTCCGGTTGTAATTCACCCGCTTATGATCCGTCCGTTTGGCGAGAGTAAAAATGCTGATATGGAAACGCCTGCCAAACTGAAAGAAGCGGGAATTCCTTTCGCATTCCAAAGCGGGTATGAAGGCTACGTTCCCAAAACACGAGTAGCCCGATTTGAAGCTGCCATTGCTGCTGCCAACGAGCTTGGTTTTGATGGAACTCTCCATGCTCTCACACTTGGCGGCGCAGAAATTCTTGGGATTGAAGATCGTGTCGGCTCACTTGAAGAAGGGAAAGACGCCGATATCGTACTTTATGACGGCGATCCGTTTGAATATATCACTCATATTGAAGGAGTGATTATCAACGGAGAAGTTGTTTACAGTGGTGAATAAATAATCTTAAAGAGACATGGTATTTTTGAGCTAACTCAAAGTTATTTTCATTAACAAACTTTGAAGCATTTCAAAATTTATTGGTGACGAGAAAAAATACCATGTCTTTACTAATTACAACTGCATCCACTGCCCATCCAATCGTGAAGAGTCCATAATGGCTCGTAAAATCCGGATATCTCTCAATCCCTCTTCTCCCGGTGCAATGGGTTGGGTTCCATTTTTGATTGCAAGTGCATCATCATCCATTTGGCGGGCTTGCTGATGTCCTCCGGCGGGTGATAGAATCGTGCCGTCACTGGTCGCACCTCTTACGCCACTGTACGATAGAAACGGACGAAGACGATACCAGCCATCTGAACAATCGATATCCAGGTAGTTCATTCCCTCACCAAAACTGGATTTTCCTTCCATGATTAATCCGCCCGGGAATTCGAGCTCAAAATCGGTGTATTCATCGCAATCACTATAAATATCTTCCCGAATAGACCACTGTTTTCCTCTTACAGCTACAGGTTCCATTCCGGTAGCATATCGAGCAGCATTCATTGGGTAAACCCCCATATCATAAAATGAACCGCCGCCCATCTCTTTCACAGCTCGCCAGTTATCCGGTTCGTGATTGGCCCTAAATCCACCGCCGGATCGAATTGCTGTGATTTCTCCATAGGTTTGTTCTTCACCATACCGAATAATTGTTTGCGTATTTGGCTCATGTTGCATCCGGTATCCGATGGTAAGATAGACACCGTTTTTCTCAGCCGCATCAATCATAGCCTGGCACTCTTCTACATTCATTGCCATGGGCTTTTCACACCAAACATGTTTACCGGCATTCGCCCCGATGATTGAATATTCTGCGTGCATATTATTTGGCAGTACAATATAAACCACATCTATATCATCGTTATTTGCCATTTCGTGCATGTTTTCATAGTTGTACACATTGGCATCAGGTATACCATATTTTTCCTGCCAAACGGGAATTTTTTCGGGTGAGCCGGTTACAATGCCGCGAAGTTCACAATGCTCAGTTTGTTGCAGGCCGGGTGCCAAAAGATTTGTGCTATAATAACCCAGTCCGACTAAAGCTACTCCAAGTTTTTCATTGTTTTGTGAGAGAATAATGTTTGGAAATCCAATGGCTGAAACAGCAAATGCAGATCCGGCTAGTGTGAGAAATTTTTTTCGTGATATGTTTTTGCCCATAGTATTATTGTCTTTTTGGTTGTGGTCTCAATCAATATGCAAAATCGAAGAGAAATTTTTAAAACTTTTTAGAGACTTGAGACGATGGGAAGGTATTGAGAGCAAATTGAACGGAGCGAGAGGAGCGAGGCAATCTCCATGTAAAATTTTGAATCAGATGTAATCAAAAAAGGTAAGGTTCACGTACTATGGGATCTGTTTCGGCTATTCTTCGTCCGGATTTCCATTTACTGGGACTTTGCTTGGATAATCTACCCTTGTAATCGGAACTTCATACGGTTCCCAAATTCCAAATGACAAAAACGGAGCTATACTTTTCCAGAGTTTCATGATTTCACTCTCATCTTTAAAAACAGTTGCTTGCAGAATGGCCATCAAATCTTCATTGATTTTTCTCTCCCATTCCTCTCCGTAGCGTTGGTAGCCCTCCTCTCCGCGCATCAAAAAATCTTCCGGCTTCATATGCTCCAACTGCCTGTAAAACCGGTTTGTGCTACCATAATCGCGTAGTTGATAACGGTTGATGTCGGATTGCAGAATATCCATCTGATAGGGTGTTTCATTCTCCTCGGGAGTGCTTTCAATCTGTTCTTCCTCTTGCAATTCCTGCCGTTCTGTTCGGGTCGTGTCTTCCGTTTGGGCATAAATGAGAGAGGTTGTGCTTAGAAAAAGGAGGAAGGTCAGCAAGGAAACTCGCAGAATCCACCCGGTACATTTCAACTGTTTGGTTTTCATCTCAGGGTGTATTCCGGCATATCAGGGTATTCAAATCTTCCATTCATTAAATTGGTCCCATCGGCTGGGTTAATCATTAAACTCTTATCAACTCCTTTTATTTTAAGCCGGTTCAATTGAAATTACAATCATTCATCAATACCGGCTGTACTTGATGGAACAATTTAAAAAAATAGCTCTCTAATTGTACGTTACTAGGAGTTGATTCTATTTCAGCTTCGAAAACGGAATTATGAACTTTAAACAAACAAAATTTTAAAAAATGAAATCATCGAGAATAATTATAACACTCCTGCTAATGTTGAGCACGATCTTTATGGTTCAGTGCGGAGACTCGGGAGAAATGGAAACTGAAAGTAATTTTGAGCAAGAACGAGAGGAGCTTTTAAGCGACCTCAGAGATCTTCGGGACAACATGAATGAACGTCTGGACGAACTTGGCACACGTATTGAAGATGCCGGCGAAGACGTTGATGAAGGACTTCAGGAAGCGTACAACGAACTTCAGGATGATCAGAATGAAGTGGAAGAAGCAATTACCGAAGTAGAAAATGCCACCGAAGAAGGTTGGGAAGATGTAAAGTCTAATACCCAGGAAGTGTATGACGATGTTTCAGATCAGTTTGAACAGTGGAAACAAGATCTGCAGAACATTGACATTGAAGTGAATGAATAAATAATTTACCCCATTTATTCATAAAGCGAGGAGGACATCTGTAAAAGGGTGTCCTCTTTTTTTGTGATAGTTGATAAGCAACCTGCCTCAAGTTTGCGATTTGAAACGAATAGCTGAACGCTGAATTGAGCTCATTTGCTTTTCTCACCCTACAGTCTTTGGGTCATCAGAACGCAATACCTCAACATCATGTTCTTTCACATCAGCAGAGTGGAAAAAAGACGATTTTCATTCTCATTTTTTGTATTTTTAAAGTTTTGAATTGAACCCGACTGATGCCAGAAACTGATACCTCTTCCCAGCAGAAAATCTCGCAAAACGGTTCCCCGACCTCCGACCGACCTATCGTTGTAAAAGGTGCCCGCGTACATAATCTCAAAAATATTGATGTTGAGATTCCACGGAACAAACTAACAGTCATTACCGGAGTATCCGGTTCGGGGAAATCGAGTTTGGCGTTTGATACCATCTATGCCGAGGGTCAGCGCCGATATGTAGAGAGCCTTTCCAGTTATGCGCGCCAATTCCTGGAGCGGATGGATAAACCCGATGTAGATTTTATGCAGGGAATATCGCCCGCGATGGCGATTCAGCAGAAAACTACGAGCAGCAATCCGCGATCTACAGTCGGTACCACCACAGAAATTTACGATTACGTCCGGCTGCTGTTTGCCCGCGTTGGAAAAACCATCTCGCCGATTTCTGGTAAAGAGGTATTTAAAGATACGCCCAAGACCATCATCAACGAGATGTTTGAGGAGCTGGATGAAAAGACAAAATTTTATGTTTTGTTTCCGTTTGAATTGAGAGAAGGACGGAAACCGGAAGAGCAGTTAAACGTTCTGAAGGAGAAGGGCCTCACCAGAATCCTCAATATTGAGGATGAATCGATGGTGGATCTGACCCGCGATGATTACGATCCGGAAAGTATCAAACCGGAAACGCATCGTGTGCTGGTAGATCGGCTTGCCATCAAAAAGGATGATGCCACGCGAAGCCGAATTGCCGAATCGATTGAGACCGCATTTCGTGAAGGAAATGACCGATGCTCCATTAAAATCAGAGATGGAAAAGAGTATAAGTACAGTGAGCGGTTTGAGCGGGACGGCATGGAATTTTTGGAGCCATCGCCGCAAATGTTCTCTTTTAATAATCCGTTTGGTGCTTGTAATGAGTGCGAAGGCTTTGGAAAAGTATCGGGCATTGATGAAGATTTGGTGATTCCTGATCCCGATAAAACCATTCGCGGGGGAGCGGTAGCGCCATTCGATTCTCAAAAATTTGGAAAATACCTGCGCGATTTTATCAAAGTAGCGGCACGGGAAAAGATTCCGATCGATACTCCTTACAAAGATCTGGATAAGGATGCTAAACGTGTTCTATGGCATGGAAAAAATGATTATGCCGGCATTTACGGTTTCTTTGAAGATGTGAAGAGTCAGTTCTACAAAGTTCACATGCGGGTACTTTATTCACGATATCGGGGATACAGCCGCTGCCCGGAGTGCGAGGGATACCGCGTTCGAAAAGATGCATTGTATGTAAAAGTAAATGGTCAGCACATTGGTCAGGTTACAGAGATGACCATCGGCCATGCCCGTGAATTTTTTGAAAATCTGGAACTCACAGAGTTTGAAAAAGAGGTTGCCGGACAGATTTTGTACGAGATCCGAAAACGCCTTAAATATCTAGATGAAGTTGGACTGGATTACCTGACGTTGGATCGGCTCACAAATACACTGAGTGGCGGAGAATCACAGCGAATTAGTCTGGCAAATTCGTTAGGGAGTTCACTTATTGGAAGTTTGTATGTATTGGATGAACCGACTATTGGGCTTCATCCGAGAGATAACAATCGCCTGATCAACATCCTGCAGTCTCTGCGTGACATTGGGAATACGGTGTTGGTTGTAGAGCACGATCCCGAGATGATTCAGTCCGCCGATAATATTATTGATATCGGGCCTTTTGCAGGAACGCATGGAGGCGAAGTTGTTTTTAGCGGTACGTATGATGAATTGTTAGAATCGAAAACGCTGACCGGAAAATACCTCAGCGGGAAAAAAGAGATTCCGATCCCTGAGAAACGACGAAAAGGGAATGATAAATTCCTGACTGTTGAAGGAGCATCCGAGCACAATCTCAAAAGTATTGATGTTGAATTTCCTCTCGGAAAATTGGTTTGTGTGACAGGCGTTTCCGGATCAGGAAAATCGACGTTGGTTCATGATACGCTTTATGCATCCATCCAGAATAAATTGGGAACGTGGAAAGAGAAAATCGGGCGGAATAAAGGTATCACGGGTATCAAAAATATTGAAGCGGTGGAGATGGTAGATCAGAGTCCTATCGGCCGGTCCACCCGCTCAAATGCCGCAACCTACACCAAAGCGTTCGATGGAATCCGGGACCTGTTTGCCAATACCAAGCAGTCGAAAATCATGGGATACGAACCCGGTCACTTTTCCTTCAATGTACCCGGCGGCCGATGCGAAGCGTGTCAAGGCGAAGGCGTTCAAAAAATTGAGATGCAGTTCATGGCCGATATTGAACTGCAGTGTGAAGAGTGCGGTGGAACGCGATACCGAAAAGATATCCTTCATGTGAAATATCGCGGCAAAAATATTCACGATGTGCTGGAGATGAACATCAGCGATGCCATTGAATTTTTTGTGGATGAAGCCAGTATTGTAAACAAATTGCAGCCGATGGAAGATGTGGGGCTCGGGTATCTGAACCTCGGGCAAAGCGCAACAACCCTCTCCGGCGGTGAAGCACAGCGTGTGAAACTGGCGAAGTTCTTATCAAAAACAAACACCGACGAAACGCTCTACTTCTTTGATGAACCGACAACAGGTCTCCATTTCGAGGATATTTCAAAACTTCTGAAATCATTTAATGATCTGGTTGATAACGGACATTCGGTGATTATCATCGAGCATAATCTTGATGTGATAAAATCGGCCGACTGGATTATTGATATCGGACCGGAGGGCGGTTTTGGCGGAGGCCAAATTGTAGCCACAGGCACGCCTGAAGAGATTGCCGCAAATAAAGAGAGCCACACGGGACGATTTCTCAGTGAGATTTTAAAGGGTTCGTGAATCCCGAAATAGCAGTTGAGTTTTTCCGATATTCTGCGTTCCATACAGACAGTCATTTACCAGATACGGAACGCTATGCTCAATCTTAAACGGTTTTTTTTACTGGGATGCGTGTGGGGAATTTTCGGCTTCTGCTCGTTAAACGCGCAATCCCAAATCGAACGCATTTCTATTACTGAACGAGGAGATGGAAACGGATATGTTCTCCGGTATCACCTCTCCGAAATGGTGGATTCCTACGATCTCATTCAGCCCGAAACAGACCGGGTTCAAATGCAGCTCTTCTCACCCGCACTCGATACCGCAGGCGTTTTGATGCCTGCCCTGAATGCTGAAATAACCGGCGTCAAATTGTACCCAATAGATGGCGGGATTGGAGTGGACATTACCATGGCGGAAAATGTTTTTCTGCAAGCTGAAACGTATCCGGATCAAAACATGAGGGATCTGCTCGTAAATCTTGAATATGTTTCACAGGCAGAAGTTGAGGGAATTGCAAGTGAATCCCAATTGTCTGAGTGGTCAACTCCGGAGGAGCCTGAACCGGTTGTTGAGGAATCAGAAGCAGCGGAGGATTCTCAGCCGGAGAGCACGGATCAGCAAGAGATGGAGCCGGATGATGAACCGGAAAGCCAGGTCGTAAGGCGAGAGTCGGTATCCGTAAAAATCGGGATTGCTGGCGGAATTGGCATCGCAAATAAACTGGGTGGAAATTATACGGCTGAATCGCGACAAGAATTTGTAATGGGAATTTCAGCAGGAATTTCGCTTCCGTTTCGTCTGCCGTTTAATTTAGAACCGGGAATTGAAACCGGTGTATTTTTCACACAAAAGGGATTTTTGAATCCATCGACCGACCGCTTTGATGGCACAACCATACTTCTTGATTATGTTGAAGTTCCTCTCTTGGCAAGAGTGAGATATGACTTTAGGGAAAACATCAAACCGAAAGCTGTCGGCGGTCTATATACTGCGTTCCGAGCCAATGCAGAATCTATAGAGCCCGATGGTGACAGAAATGATTTAAATGATGTGACCAAGTCCGTTGATATTGGTTTGATGGCCGGAGCCGGGGTAGATGTTTTGATTCAAGAGACAAACCTTTCATTTCAAATTCGGTATGGGGTAGGTCTTCCTCCATTATTTACAGCGAATTTCAGTGGCAAAGAAAGGCCGGGGTATCTCTCACTTCTGATGGCTGTTCGTTTCTAAACACAGGAATTGTTTCTTGAGCCCTGCCGTTTACAACATTGATTTGTTGTATCTTTGAGAGATATCAAACCGGCGTTGGTAAATTATTTGCTGTTTAAATCAGATCCTGAGACTCAATGTTAAAACTGTTTTCCAGTCTAAATATGAAGCTGTGGTGGCGTTCCTTGCAAGGTGTGGAGGTAGCTGCCATTTTGTTTTACTCAGCTTTTATTATGGTGGCAACGGGACAGTTTTTTGGAGTGATTTTGGTGCTTCTCTTTACGTCTGATATCGATAAATTTCAAAGTATCTATCCGTGGTTGACGAAAGAAGTTCACTTGTTTGCGAACCTTCTTTTTGTGAATGCATTTTGGTGTACCCAGGTATTTTTTACAAAGATCAGCCGATTGCGAATCAACGAAAACCGTAAACTGCTTTCGTTCGGAATGCCGGTTAAAAAGCTGACCCACTACCTGAATCTTGCCGGATTTATGCATCCGCTGAACCTCATTTTCCAGGTTTTTTGGCTAATCTATCTTGGTTTTATGGCTCAAACGGTCGCTCAATATATTGCCGTTGTTCTTTTGATTTTAGTTAACTACGGTTTAATTACTTCCATCAAATGGAGGTTTCGAAAATTTACGGCCGAACGTTTCAAAACTGTAAGCGGTGTAACCCTGTTGATGGTAATCTTTCTGTTGGTTTTGGCTACAAGCATGAACTTTCAAAGCTATCTGAGCTCTCCTCAAGCGGCCGCGCAAGCACTCACCGATTGGCTTTACTATTCCCCCGGATACATTTTTTATTACATCGCTTCCTCTTTATCAGGCGTAGTTGAGCAATCGGTGATAATTGGAGTTTTATTAGTTCTGACATTTCTCCTGAATAGGGATCTTTATTTAAAAACAAGAACGTCGCTGCTGTCTCCGGTTAAAACCACATCACCTGCAGAGAGCAAAAGTAAACTCTCCCGATTTATGAAATGGCTTGGCAGAGAAGGGGGTAAATATTTCTACACAGTATGGAATCACAGATATAGCAAAATTCAATTATTAATCACCTATATATTTGTGATCCCTTACGTGGTATTACTCGGCAATACAACCTATATCATCGGGGTGCTTCTAACGCTGATTCCCATAATTTACCTGATGGTGATGCTGACCAACATGTTTGGCTTTGAGAACCGGGAACTACTGCTTTCCCTTCAAATGCCGGTAAAAAGAAAAACTATTGTTACCCAACGGATTATAGCAGCCATATTGGTGAGTCTGGCCGGATCGAGTATTGTTTTTATCATGGTTCCGATTTTTGTTGAAACCGTATCGGTTATGATTCAGGTGCATCTCGGAATTCTTATGATCTGCCTCGTTTTTCTGCATTACATCATGACGAGTTGCATCGAAAATTATAAGAAGATTGAAGAGGTCAGTGTGATGTCGGTATCCAATCCTGTTCTGCCGATCTCCATGTCGTTCAGTGCAATGTTTATCGTGATGATTCTCGGCCTTTTTACATTTTTTGTCTTTGAAGAGTACATTTGGTTCCATATAGTTGCATTAATCTGTCTCGACATCATCCTCGGCATCATGCTGATCAGAAAAATCAACTCCATGTCGGAACCGTTTCAAACGAAAGTTATACCAAAATTATGGAACGAGCTTTAGTCATAGAGAGCCTTACAAAAGCGTACGATAAAGCCCCTGTGCTGAAGGAGTTGAATCTTGAGGTGCCAATGGGAAATATTTTTGGGTTGATTGGGCCAAATGGCGCCGGAAAAAGTACTCTCATTGGAATTTTGACGGGATTATTATCCTACGATCAGGGCTCCATCTTGATTGACGGAATGACCTACTCCGAAGAAAATGAGGTGGAGATCAAGAAGAAAGTAGCGTCCGTTTTGCAGCCGCCTCTGCTGTTTGAAAATTTTACCTCTTACGAGTTCATCACTTATATCTGCGAGATGTATAATATTCCTTCCCACGATCTGGATGAAAAAATCAGTTCGCTGATGGAGTATTTTGAGCTTGAGGAGTTCACACAGGTGAAAACCAAACAGTTGTCCTCCGGCAGCCGAAAAAAACTGGCGTTTTGTGCGGCCATTCTCACAGAGCCCAAACTGCTTTTCCTGGATGAGCCATTTGAAAGTGTAGATGTGATATCCATCGGCCGGATGAAGAATATCATCAGAAGGCTGAAGGATAAAGGGACAACCATTTTTATCACCAGCCACATCCTAGAAGTGGTAGAAAATCTTTGCGATGACATCGCCATTCTTCACAAAGGAAAGATTCTTGCGTACCTCGATTCACAAAGCCGACGCGAACTGGAAAAGGATACCAACCTTAGTAAAATTTTCGAGCAGTATGTAGAGAGTGGTGTTGAGAATGAAGAACGGCTCAACTGGCTATAGATGATTGAGCATCTGCGGTTGGCATCTCTCCGCGTAAAACCGTAACACTTGTGATGACGAAAAGTACTCCCGTTAATGCTGTAAAATAGAAGGCACCTTCAAGGCTCACATACAGATACACCAACCCGAGAATATAGGGACCAATGGCTTGTCCGAGTCTCATAACCATCCAGTTGACGGAGAGAAATGCAGCCCGAAATTCTTTGGGAGCATACCCGGTTAAAAGATTCATAATGCTTGGGATATTCATCCCCTGGGCCACGCCAAACAGTGAAATCGGTAATGTAAAAAACCAGATATTATCGATGAATGGAATCACCAGGAAAATGAGAGTGTAGAGAATTGCAGCTGCTTTGATTAGGGTCTGTTCATGAAAGCGTTCAGTTAACTTACCCAACTGCGCAGAAGTGATAGCCGTAACCAATGATGATCCGGAAAGAATAGCACCAATTGCGAAAGAGCTTTTGGCGAATTTCTCATCCAGCAGAATGGTGAAATATGTGATATACCCGCCGTAGATAATGATGAACGTGAAAAACATGCACAGGAATAGTGCCAACACTGTTTTCGAAAAAAGGGCGGACTTTATTTCCTTCAGGTAAAATTTGATCTCAAGGCCGTTTTCTCGGGGTTCATTTTTGAGGAAAAAGAGAGCGAACAGGCCAACCGGCAGGGCAAGGAGGCTCAGATAAAATGGATAGGACCAACCGATAATAGCCAACGCTCCGCCAATAGCCGGGTAGAGCGCTGTTCCAATGCTTAGAATACTCCCGTTGTATCCCATTACCGTGGCGCGGTCATTGCCAAAATAAAGGTCGCCAATCAGAGTTAAATTCAGGACTCCAAGAGCTGCACTCCCGACCCCCTGGAAAACCCGGAACAACAAAAGCTGCTGGAAACTATCGGCCAGGGCGCAAGCGGTTCCGGCAATTCCGAATAAGAAAAGAGAGGGTACAAGAATCACTTTGCGATTGAAACGGTCTGCAAGGATGCCGAATATGGGCGTGAAGATGATCCCCGGTAACGTAAAAAAGGTAATCAGCAACCCGATCTGGTTGGTCGAAACATCCAGAGATCTGGCGATGGATGGGAATGCCGGTGCGATACTCGAAACTCCCATTACCGAGGTTAGGGTTACACCAAAAATGATGTAAAGATTGAGATCTTTAAGGAGCGAATTTTCTGAGACCTTAAGCTTCAAAAAAGTTGATTAAACCCAATTTTATGATTTGTGGTCTTAGGACGGAGAACAATATAAAGCCCTTTTTGATAAATTTTACAAATTGATTTGTTCACAACATTTTATCCTTCTTCGGTCAAAAAAATCGTATTTTAGAGGCTCATTTTGTCAACTTCATAATTATTGGCAAAATGGTTAAAATACTTTTGGTACGTTTTCAAATTAAAATAATGGGTTTGAGCTTTGTTAATTAAAGATCACGTAATCTCAGATGTTGCCAGTCGTCGATATACCATCAAATTTGCCAAAACAGAGGAGGAAGTAGAAGCTGCCCAACGGCTTCGGTATAACATTTTTAAAGAAGAACTGGATCGTAAGTTTTTGTTCCAGGATGGAATCGACAAAGACAAATATGATGACCAGGCACACCATCTGATCGTCGTTCATAACGAATCAGATAGTATTATCGGAACCTACCGGTTGCAGAGTTACGATCAGGCGATGGCCGGGAACGGGTTTACAACAAATGTTCGATTTAAGCTAAATGAATTGCCTGATGAAGTACTGAAAAATGCAGTAGAAGTTGGTCGGGCGTGTATTAGCGAAAAGCACCGAAGCGGGCGCGTTCTGTTTCTGCTTTGGAAAGGTTTAGCCAGATATTTACAACATTTCAATAAACGATATCTATTCGGATATGCGGCCCTGGAGTCGAAAGAGCCGAATGTTGCTCTTCAAACACTGGATTATCTGAAAAAAGAAAATCATCTCCATCCAAAGTATCATATTGAGCCGAGAGAAGGATACGAGCTGGAGTGGAATGACCAGATGCCGCGAACAGATGAAGTGGATATCCCGCCACTCTTTCAAAATTATCTCGATGTTGGTTGTACCGTTTGCGGGGGACCTTCCTACGATCGGGAACTGGACCTTTTACACTTTGTGATTTTGTTGGATGTAGAAGAGATATCCGATCAGACCAGGAAAATGTTTTTCGGATAGTGCTGTTTTTCCCTTTCTTAGAGAAATCATTGAATTTTTTCGATTTCAATAAAGCCTCTTAATCAATCTGCAATGAGAAACATTCGGGCAAGCGTTAAGGTATTTCTTCTGATCTTTTTTACGCTTATTTCATATGTGGGATATTTTACAGGTTATCTATTCCTCCGGTTGTTTGGGCAATCGTACGAATCTTGGAGAAATCTGTACATGCGATTTTGGTCGAAGACAGTAGCCCAAATTTTAAACATCCACTACCAGGTAAGCGGTACGCCACCGGTTGCTCCGTTTATCCTCGTCTCGAATCACCTCAGCTATATTGATATTATCCCGATGTTTATCAATATGGAGTGTACATTTGTGGCTAAAAAGGCGGTGGAATCCTGGCCGCTTCTAGGTCCCATGGTAAAATATACCGGAGTGATTTTTGTAGATCGATCTATTAAACGAGATGTTACCCGGGTGAATGATCTGCTTTCTAAGAGTTTGAGTAAACACCAGGGAATCGTACTTTTTCCTGAGGGCACAACTACCGGCGGTGAAAAGGTTTTACCGTTTCGATCTTCTCTGTTGAATTATCCGGCTACTGAATCCATCCCGGTTCATTATTCTGCAATTCAGTATAAAACTTCAAAAGATGATGCTCCGGCCGATGAAACCGTTTGCTTCTATGGCGCTCGTGATCCGTTTCACAAGCATGTGTTTAAACTTGCCGGGAATAAAAGAATTGAATGCAAGGTGGTTTATGCACAGGATTCAGTACAGGCATCAGACCGGAAGGAGCTAGCACAGAAACTTCATGAAAAAGTTGAGGCTGCTGCGAGTTCGCTTCGAAAAGAGATGCAATAATTTTACTCATTCAGAAGCAGCTTAGTAAAGGAAGCAATAGCTTCTTGTGGCCTGTTCCGAAGGTCTCCTTCGGAACAGGTAAGTAAGTTGTCTTTAACCTTCAGATTCTTTCAGCTTAAAGGCTTGTTTCACGCTTTTTCTTCGTTTCTTGGAAATTGAAACGACCACCGCAGGCACTACGAAAAGTGTCAGGATGGTAGCGAATGAAAGTCCGCCAATCACTGATCTCGCCAACGGACTCCATGTTTCAGCGCCGGCGCCAAACTCTAATGCGAGTGGAATCATCGAGAAGATGGTTGTCAGAGCGGTCAACAGAATCGGCCGCATTCGTCGCTGACAAGCTTCCAGGAAGAGGTCGAGATAATCTACGTCATCATCTTTTCCCCGCGTATTTTGGTGAATGAAATCAACCAATACAATTCCGTTGTTCACCACAATACCAATCAGTAAAACAATACCGATGTAAGCGGGAACACTGAGGGATGTAGAGGTGATAAAGAGGAATATCAGAGATCCGAAAAATGCCAGCGGAACGGAAAACATCACGATAAACGGATCGCGCAAATTCTCAAAAATGGATGCCATCACCATGTAGGTGAGCAGAAGCGCAAGGATCGCAGCGATAAAAATCTCTTGTCCGCTTTGCTGCTGATCGAAAACTGAACCTGTAAACGCATAACGGTAACCATCCGGCATCGCAATTTCATTTTCCAGAACATCGATGATCTTTTGCCGATACTCCTCCATATCGCCGCGAACCATCACGCTTACATCCAATAGTGTTTCGCGATCTCGTCGGCTGATTCGGCTGAGTCCTTCCTCAACGGAGAAATCACCAAGTGCCAGAACCGGAATTCGCTGATCTTCAAATTGAGCCAACTCAAGCGAAAACAGATCCTCTCTGCTCTGGAATTGATCGCGTTCGAGCTGAACCATAATCGGAATCTCTCGTCCTTCATCACGATAATATCCTGCTCGATTTCCACGGGTTTGAATGCCTAATTGAGTGGCTACATTTGTTGGTGAAAATCCGGCGCGATTGATTCGTTCTTTGTTAATGTCGTACACCAATTTAGGTTCGGGGCGCGATCTGGGGTTGCTGACGGATAATACATTAGGATCGTCGCTTAACGATTGTTCAAGCCGCAGAGTTAACTGCTGGAGAACGTCCATATCCGGGCCAATTAAACTGACGCGTATTCCCATATCTCCGAAACCACGCCCGGGAGCACCCCCGCCGAGGTTATCAATTTCTACTTTTATTTCAGGCTCCTCCAATTCACTTTTGAGGCGAGTTGCAATTTCGGTGGTTGTATTTTCGCGCTCTGATTTATCAACCAGTGTAATGCTGAGGCTGCCGAGATTACTTTCCGTGCTCCATCCCTGTCGGCCAATATTATTGATAACGGTTCGTACTGTCGGATCGCTTGTAAGATGATCAGAAAAATCACGCAGAACAGTTGCAGTCCGTGCTAATTTCGTACCGGCCGGGAGTTCTACATCCAGTTCAAATGTACCCTGATCACTTGCGGGGAAGAACTCTTTTTGAATGCCTGTAAAGAGGAAATAGGATCCTCCGATAATCAGGGCAACCGTAATGCCGATCACATATTTCCGCTTTAAAATCCACTCAAGAATGGATATATATCTGACTTCAAGAGATTTCATCCAGTTAAGGGTGAAGCTCTGTTTAACAAACTCTTCCCGCTTGAGGAGGAGGGATGCCAGAACCGGAATTAAGATGATAGATGCCAGAAAGGAGAAGGCGATAGAGATAGAAATCGTCAGCGCCAAATCTTTGGCTACCGATCCCGCAAATCCTGATACGCCCAAAATCGGTACGAATACGGCAATGGTCGTCAGGGTGGATCCCAAGAGTGCACCGCCTACCTCTTTGGTTCCGTTCAGGGCTGCATCAAACCGGTCTTTGCCTGCTTCAAGATGAGATGCGATACTTTCGGAAACCACAATCGAGTTATCTACCAAGAGACCAATTGCCAGTGCAAGCCCTGTAATGGAGATAATATTCAGTGTAATATCAAGAGCATACATCGCGGCGAAGGTTCCAGTCAAAGAAACCGGAATACTCATGGCTACCACGAAGGCGATTCTCCATCCACCCATAAAAATCAACAAAATCAGAACAACAACTACCAAAGCAATTAAAGCCGATTGGGCAAGGTTTGATACGGAATCCTCAATAAATTGCCCCTCGTTATTCAACACCTGCATGGTAACGCTCGAAGGAAGGTCGGATGAGAATTCCCCCATGGTCTGAATAACCGATTGGGTTACATCCAGTGTGTTTGCATCCGATTGTTTCTGGACCTCAACCGTAACACTATTTCTTCCGTTTATCTCTACAATATTTTCGATTTTTTCGTAGCCGTCTTCAACAGTGGCAACATCTCGAACTCGAACCGGAATGCCATTTTGAATCGTAACAATGGTCTGAGCAATCTGTTCGATGTTGGTATACATCGATTCGGCCCGAATGCTATAGCTGGTCCGGTTCGAAACGAGATTACCAATAGGAGTCTGAGAATTATTCTGAGAAATGGCCTGGAATACATCTTGTGGAAGAAGATTATGCCGGGCCAGAGATTCCTGGTTTAACTCTACATACACATTTCGGGTAAGCCCGCCCCGAGTATCTGCAGAAGCCACACCGGGGATACGTTCAAAGCGTGGTTCGATAAACTCTACGGCCAGGGTTCGAAGTTCATCCAATCCCAACACATTTGATTCCACACTCAGCCTTATCACGGGTGAGCGGTCCGGATCAAACTGAAAAATAATGGGTTCGCTGGCTTCACTTGGTAAGTCTGAACGAATACGTTCAACGGCTTCCCGAACCTTCTGTTCGGTTTTCATAATATCCGTACCGGATTGAAGCTCTAAAACCATAAACGAACCGCCCTGGCTTACATTCGATTCCAGGGTCTCAACACCTTCCACACCGGAGATAGCTGCCTCAACAGGTTTAACAACGAGCTGGAGCATATCTTCCGGCGCTACATTGGCGTAGTTTACGGAAACACCCATCACAGGAATATTGAAGGTTGGATAGAGTGTAACCTTCAGGTTTGACAGTGAAAAAACCCCAAAGCCAATAAGCAACAGCGACATCATGATAGCTGTTACGGGCCGTTTCAGAATTTTTTCGGTAATGGCGATTTTTTTCATTTTGCTCAACCTTAAACGTTAAACCTTGATTTTAAACTATCTCTTGATTGGATCTTCTTTGTGAACCGAATCGAAGCCGGCTTTTTCTACCCAACTATTGATAATGTAATACATGCACGGAACCGCAAAAAGCATCAGTACGGTTGACATCGCGAGCCCTCCAATTACGGATCTGGCCATGGGACTCCACGTTTCGGCTCCCGAACCCAGTTGCAGGGCAAGGGGAACCATCGCCAGGATTGTGGTGAATGCCGTCATTAAAATGGGTCGTAAACGGCGGCTGGCGCCATCAACAATCGCCTGATGCCGTGACTGACCCCGCGATTGCAAAATCTTAATGTAGTCGATCATAACAATACCGTTGTTTACCACAATTCCTGTCAACAGAACCAGGCCCACCATCGCCGTAACACTTACAGGTGTAGAGGTCACCCAGAGAATCAACAGAACACCGGTTACCGCCAGAGGAATGGTTACCAGGATGATAAACGGTTCAACAAGACTTTCGAACATGGAGGCCATCACCATGTATGTAAGAATTCCTGCAATCATAAACGCATAGAGCAGGAATTGGAAAGACTCTCGCTGTTCCTGGGCTGAGCCTCCAAGTTCATAACGATATCCAGTCGGCCAATTCATGGTCTCCAGTTGTTGCCGGGCTTCTTCAGTAGCTGTTTGGAGGTCGAGATCTCCAAGACTGGCCTGAACTTCAACCATTCGTTCCTGGTTGATTCGCAAAATGTTGGATGGGCCTGTGTATCTCTGAATATTGGCGAGATTTTTCAGCGGCATCCATCCGCCATCAGGTGTTTGAATTTGCAATTCCTGGAGGTCGGTGGATTGGGCTTTATCGATTGCAGCGGTTTCAACCAGTACTTCGAACTCAATGCCTTCATCAACAAATGTGGTGGCAATATCGCCCTGAACAGCATTACTCAAGGCAGTTGCTACTTGCGAGGTTGTCATGCCTACTCGCGAAATTCGTTCGCGATCCATTTCCACTCTCAATTCGGGACGCCCCTGATCAGCGGAGCTAAACACACTTACAATTCCATCAATATCGCGGAGGTTTTCCATCACACCTTCGGCGAGATCTTGTTTCACTTCCTGATCATATCCAAAAATTTGGACGATCAATCCGGTTTCTCCATCCGGGCTGAGGGGGTCTTCGCGAATCTCACGAATGTTGGCTCCGGGTACAATGCTAAGTTCATCCAAAACATCAGAGGTAATTTCCATTTGGGATCGGGATCTGTCCGAAATTGCACTTAACTCAATTCGAATTCTGCCTGTATTTCCTCCCGGGTTATCAGCTCCTTCAATTCCTGTTTTATCGCCGTAATCAGAAACAATCAGGCGGGCTTCGGGAACTTCATCACGGATAATACTTTCAGCCTGTTTGATAGATCGTTCGAGCTCAAGAAGGCTTACTCCGGGCTCGCGCTGCACTTCGAGGATGATAAAATTTTCATCAACCTGCGGAAAGAATTCACCTCCCAATAAGTAATAAATAGGAAGTGAAGCCAGGAGAAGTGCGAATGCACCGGCAACAACTAACCCACTTTTTGAGAGAGCTTTGTCTAACTGTCGCTTATAGCTGTTTTCAAGCCGTTCAAGTCCGCGGCCTAACTTTGGAGCTACACGATCTGAAAAGAATCCCTTTGATGCTTTTGCGATCCATTTCCAGAGTTTCAGAAATGGCCATGCAACAGCATAAAGAATGAAAAGCGGTATTGCCGCAATTCGGGTGAACCAATTTTTTCGTCTCCATACGAGAAGTCTTTTCAGGAGATTGTCCGCCGGATCCTTTTTATCTGCCGTGATTCCTTTGGTGTCGAAAATTCTTGAGCTGAGAACCGGAATCAAGGTAATGGCCACCAAGACCGACACAATGAGTGCAAATGAGATTGTCAACGCCATATCCCGGAAAAGGAGTCCTGCAATGCCCGGAACGAAGAGAATCGGCAGGAAAACGACAAGTGTTGTAAGCGTAGATACAATAACCGGTGATGCTACTTCCTGTGCACCCGATACGGCAGATGTCTTGCCATCGGCACCGTCTTCACGGAATCGGAAAATATTTTCAAGTACAACAACGGCGTTATCAACCACAAGCCCAACAGCCAGTGTTAAACCGGAAAGTGATATAATATTCAGGCTCACATCAGAAAAGTCCATAATGCTAAATGTAGCGATGATGGAAATCGGTATTGAGACCGCCACAATAAGAGCTGACCTGCCATTGCGGAGGAAAATCAGAAGAATAATCACAACCAAGGCTATTGCCTGTAAACCCGTGTAAAGCAGGTTTTGGATCGACATATTGATAAAGTCCGCCCGGTTTGTGAGCACTTCAAGATCCACATCAGAGGGAATGACATCCCGAATTTCATCCAGCGATTCAACCACACCTCCTGCGGCAGTAACAATATTACTGTCACTCTGTTTGTAGATGTTCAGAATTACCCCTTCGTTCCCCTGAACCCGAACGTTCCCGATAGGTTGAGCGATGCCGTCTTCTACATTGGCAACATCCTTAAGGTAAACAGGGTTGCCATCCTCAGTAACAGAAACGATACTGCTTCTGATTTGGCCGATATTTCTAAAATCACCGATTGTTCGAAGTGAAAAAACCGTTTCTCCCTCTGTTAACTCACCGGCGGGAACCTGTACATTTTCTTGCTGAAGCCGGCTGGAAATCGTGGCAATATCAATATTGTAACGCCGCATCTGATCGTTGCTCAGGCGTACGTTGATCTGCCTGTCATATCCACCGGCTGTTTCGGCTGAAGCAATACCGTTGATCCGTTCAATCCTCTGTTCTATTTGACGCGTAGCAAGGGTACGCAGCTCTCGCGGACTTCGGGTATTTGATGTGAGTGCTAAAACGATAACCGGTTCATCATTCGGATCATATGAGAAAACAATCGGTTGATCGACCTCGTCCGGGAGCGTCCTTCGAATCATGTCGAGCCGCTTTCGGACTTCGGTTTCGGCAATGAACAGATCCGTACCCCAATCAAAATTCAATTTTACTACTGATGATCCCTGGCTTGAAAGTGACCGTACACGGCGAACCCCGGAAATACTGCCCACCTGTTCTTCAACCGGTCGGGTGATGAGTGCTTCAATATCTTCAGGTGCTACGCCCTCGTACGTGGTATAAACTGTAATCGTAGGAAAAGAAACATCCGGGTAAAGATTCAGCCGAAGATTATTCAATCCATACAGTCCGAACCCGACCAGTATAATACTGATCATCAAAAAAGTAACCGGTCTGTCAACTGCTAATTTTGGTAGATTATTCATATCAAACCAATCCTTTAATTCTGTTCGGCTTGCTGTGAATCAGACTGACCTGAGCCGGGTCCTTGTCCTTGGCGACCTGATTGTCCGCCGATAGTGCTCGTAGTGTCAGACCCCGCGGAAAATGTTGGCGTACTCCCTGCAATTTGAATCGGTGAGCCGTCCTCAAGACTTTGCTGTCCTGTAACCACAAGTTTATCGCCCGGTTGCAGTCCATTTACAATCTCAATGCGATCTCCCTGCTCAATTCCCAATTCCAATTCTCGTCGAACCGCAGACGTATCACCCTGCGTTACAAAAGCCGAGTAGGAGCGTTCTAACTCAATTGTACCGGTTTCCGGCTCAATGTAGGTATCCACTTTTTCCACCAAAGCAGAGCGGGGTATGACTACCACACCTTGTTTTGTTTGAAGGTTGATTCGAGCCTGAACAAGAGCACCTTGATAAACAGAGTTAGTGGTATTAGTGAGGGAAATCACCACTTCCCCAAGACCTGTAGTGGGATCGAGTCTCGGGCTTTTTCTTGATACAACACCTTCGGCTACACTCTCGCCATCGGTTGAAAGAGCCATGGTAACCGGTTGACCCACCTCCACGCGTTCCCAATCATGAATGGGCAGAAAAACCCTGGTTTCAAAGCCTGTTAGATTTGCGATTTCAAAAAGAGTAGTTCCGGTTGAAGCAAGGTCTCCTTCAGAAACCGATCGGCTCAAAATTACTCCGTTGACCGGGGATACAATGTCTGTGTTATTGAGGTCTTCCTGGCTTTGAGCGAGGTTAGCCTGGGCTGATTCATACTGAGCAAGGCTATTCAGATAAGTGCTTCGTGCGGTTTCATATTCAGACCGGCTAATCACGTCTCGTTCAAGTAGCGTTTCTTGCCTGCCAAGTTCGGTACTGTCACGCTCAAGAGTTGCGCGTGCCTGGCGAACCTGAGCACGAGCTTGTTCAACAGCTTCGCGAAAGGGAGCTTCATAAATTTCAGCTAACAGATCTCCCCGGTTTACATTATCGCCCAGATCCACATGAACTTCTGTTATTCGATTTGATACCTGGGGTACAATTTCTACAAGGTCTTCGGTTTGAATATTTCCAAACGCACTTACTTGCTCAGAAATAGTAGCACTTTGAACGGGAATAGCTTCTACACTAATGGCTTCCTGCCCTCCGAAATTGCCCCTTCCCTGAAATTGATTTTGTTGAGATCCGTCGCCTCCACAGGATAGTACTGTAGCCAGGATGATGATAGTTGCGATACTTTTATAGAATGTTTTCAACGGTTGTAGATAATTAGATTTAGTTCTTGTGATACGGTTTTAGCAAAGAATAGTACGCAGAATCACTGCTACTAAATACCCTTGCATAAGTTTTTAAAAGCTGCTTTTAGAGAATATTACCAATATTTTTCCAGCTTCGGTTTCTTAGACGAACAAAATGTGGAACCGTTTGGTTTATCAAAAAAAGTTTACACTACTTTACAAAAGGATAAGCAGCAAAACTGAAGAAAAGCTGAGGATGTTCGGCTTTAAAAGAGAGGGCTGATTTTCTTACAAATATTTTCGCAAAGTTCTCTCAGGTCATCAGTGATGGCATCTTTGGTATGGGAGTCAATATCCAGTTCGCCTATAAATTTCTGTCCTTTCATAATAGGAACCACAACTTCTGATTGAACATGAATGCTGCAAGCAAGGTAATTATCGGCTTGGTTTACATCCTGTACAACAAAGGTATCGAGAGTTTCGGCAGCTTGTCCGCAAATCCCTTTGCCGAAAGGAATTTTGGTGTGATCCGTCTCTTCTCCTACATAAGGTCCTAAAACCAACATCCGGTCTTCATCTTCGGATGCTAGGTAAAACCCGGTCCAGTCGAACACATCAATTTCTTGATCGAGCAATTCACAAATAGCCATGAGTTTTTCGTCACGTTCCTGAATGCTTTGAACAATAGTATCGACTTGTTGAAGGATGTGTGTATGGTTCATGAAAAATGGAATGATTAAAAATGTTTAGACTCGGAAAATAAGAAAACTTTCGTCCGTATCATTTTTAAAATTTGGTGTTCACAATGGGTTCAGTCCTCTTTATCTTTGAGGTATGTTAGAAGGATTGGCAGACAATATACCGGAACATACATCTACATTACTTGGAATTGGCGGATTACTTTTCGCAAGCTTTACATCACTCTTTTCAGTGGTGAATCCGTTTGCCGCCATGCCTGTTTTCTTATCACTTACGGATCGGTTTAACGATCACGAGCGTGTTCAGACCGCTAAAAAAGCAAGTTTTTACATGTTTGGTGTGCTCATCACATTTTTACTGATCGGTACATTTATCCTCAGCTTTTTTGGAATTTCACTCGCCGGAATCCGTATTGCGGGCGGACTCATTATTATGCGAGCCGGATACGCCATGTTAAATCCCGAACAGGGAGGACGAAAACTAACTACCGAAGACGAGGTTGCAGCGAGAGAAAAAGAAGATATCTCGTTCAGTCCGCTGGCCTTGCCGCTTTTATCTGGACCCGGAAGTATTGCGGTTGTGATTGGTTTTGCAACACAGGCTGAAGGAATTACAGATTATCTTATTAATTTCGGCTCCATAGCGTTGGTTGTTGTGATCACCTACGGCATCTTGCGATTAGCACCTATCTCGGCAAAATATATCGGTCCCACCGGGCTGAACATCATGACACGCCTGATGGGTTTCATTGCACTGGCAATAGCAGTTCAGTTTATACTGAGCGGAATTTCCCGTTATTATGGAATTGCAGTATAAGTTAAAAGAAAGAGGGTTGATTTATGGATGAACGACAAAAAATGCAGAATCTGTTCCAGTTTGATTTTTGGTGCACCAACACCCTGGTGGATAAAGTTACAGAAGAAACACCTTTTAAAGAGCAGGATACATGCGTTTCACTTCTCTCACATATCATTAATGCGCAAAAAATTTGGTATCGCCGGGTGATAAAAAGTTCAACAGAAGAAGAGGTTGGAATTTGGCAGGATCATGATCTTGAAATCCTGAAACAAAAAGCCCGAAAGGCAAATCAGAAATGGATGGATTTCATTGCAGACCATGAAGTTGATCTGAACGCAGAGATCCATTATCAAAATTCAAGCGGTAAGAGTTTTAGCAACAAAGTTTGGGAGATTAGCAACCACTTAATCATTCACGGACAGCACCATCGGGCGCAGATTTCACTTTTTCTTAGAAATTGTGATATTAAACCGCCTGCGATTGACTATATTCACTTCGCAAGAATTGGAAAGTCCGCTGAATTATTAAACTAAATTCCCTGATCTTCTGGAAACGTTAGAGCAGATTGTTGTTACTTTTGCCAACTACGCGTGGGGCACTCCCATGCTTGTATTATTGGTGGGCGGAGGCATCTTCTTCCTCATTTTTAGCCGATTCATGCCGTATCGAAATTTTAAACACGGTGTGGAAATTCTCACCGGCAGATACGATGATCCCAACGCTCCGGGAGATATCAATCATTTTCAGGCCTTATCAAGCACAATGGCTGCGACGATTGGAATGGGAAATATCTCAGGTGTGGCAATAGCACTTGGAGTGGGCGGCCCCGGTGCCATTTTCTGGATGTGGATGACTGCCATTGTTGGAATGGCCACAAAATTTTTTACCTGTACGCTCTCCATTATGTACAGGGGTAAAGATACCAACGGGAAGGTGCAGGGCGGACCGATGTATTACATTACTGAAGGCCTTGGTAAAAAATGGAAGCCATTAGCCATGTTTTTCAGTTTGGCCGGGTTGATCGGTTGTACACCAATGTTCCAGGCCAATCAGCTAACCCAGATTATTCGTGATACAGTTATAGCAGAGCACAGCCTCTTGGGATACAATACAATGGTATTTAGCAACTCTGTTTTAACGGCTGAAGGATTTCGGTTGTCAGACATCATTGTGGGTGTAATTCTTGTGACACTTGTATCGCTCGTGATATTTGGCGGAATCAAACGGATTGGTAGTGTGGCTTCGCGGGCGGTTCCCCTGATGGTAATCATTTACGTATTTACTGTTGTATATATACTGATTACAAATATCACAGAGGTCCCTCAATATTTGGCACTAATTGTGAGTGATGCGTTTACCGGAAATGCAGCGGCAGGCGGAGCTTTATGGGTCGTTATTTCAAACGGAGTGCGCCGGGGTGCATTTTCGAATGAGGCGGGAATAGGTACAGAAGCGATGGCCCACGGTGCGGCCAAAACCATTGAACCTGTTCGAGAAGGGCTGGTTGGAATGCTCGAACCTGCTATTGATACATTGTTAGTGTGCAGTATGACGGCGCTTGCTCTCCTGATGACCGGCGCATGGACAGACAACACGGTAGATGGAATTACCATGACAGCCGTGGCTTTCGATACAGCTATTCCAACTGTGGGGATCTATCTGCTGATTTTATGCGTCTTTATTTTCAGCATTACCACTATGTTTACCTATTCTTATTACGGATCAAAATGCCTCAATTTTCTTGCGGGGGCAGACAAGCAGCACTATTACAATTACTTTTATGTAGCAACGATTTTTATCGGTTCCATCACCACAATCGATATTGTTGTGAACCTGATTGACGGCATGTTTGCAATGATGGCCATTCCTACAATGATCGGTACACTTCTCTTGGCACCACGAGTAGTTGACGCAAGCAAAGATTATTTCTTCAGGAAAAAGCGAGGAGATTTCGACCTGTAATCCAAGGTTCTGAGAATTTTCCTTTTGATACGAATCGCTGCCAATCATTTATAAATCCCGCCAAGATTCCTTACCTTTCAGAGCTTATAAACAAATAGAAGTTCAGACGTTACGGCGGAAGATATTTCCGTCAAATAAATAAATGAAATAACCTAAGATTTTGACTCATCATGGCAAAAGAATTTGATGTTTGTGTGATCGGAACCGGCCCCGGAGGATATGTAGCGGCCATCCGTGCAGCACAATTGGGATTTAAAACAGCAGTTGTAGAAAAAAGGCATTTAGGGGGCGTCTGCCTCAATATCGGTTGTATTCCAACCAAAGCTCTGCTTCGATCGGCAGAAGTATTTGAATCAATCGGTCACGCCTCAGACTATGGCGTGGATGTAAAAGATTTCTCTGTGAATTTTGAGGGGATGATCAAACGAAGCCGAAATGTAGCCAACAAAATGAGTAAAGGCGTTCAATTTCTTATGAAAGCCAATAAGATTGAAGTGCTGGAAGGAACCGGCGTCTTCAAATCAAGTGATGAACTTTCTGTTCAGGATGATGACGGCAAAGAGCAGGAAACTGTAAAAGCCGAGCATTTTATTATCGCAACCGGTGCGCGTCCGCGGCAACTTCCAAACCTGGAGATTGACGGCGAGATGATCATCGACTCCGAAAGAGCGATGAAACTGGAGAAACAACCTAAGAAAATGGTGGTTATCGGTGCCGGAGCCATTGGCGTTGAATTTGCCTACTTCTACAATACCATCGGTACGGAAGTCACTCTCGTAGAATTGATGGAAACTCTGGTTCCTGTTGAAGACAAAGATGTAGGAAAAGAGCTCGGAAAAATCTACAAGAAGAAAGGGATTGAAGTGCTCACCGAAAGCTCCGTCGAGAAAGTGGAGAAAAATGGTGACGGTGTGAAAGTGACCATCAAAACAAAAGATGGAAACAAAGAAGTAGAAGCCGATGTCGTACTTTCTGCGGTGGGAGTTACCGGAAACATCGAGAACATTGGTCTCGAAGATGCCGGTGTGGAAACTGAAAAAGGATCCATTAAAGTAGACAGAGAAACGTACAAAACTTCAGCAGAAGGAATTTATGCCATTGGTGATGTAATTGGTGCGCCTTGGTTAGCTCACAAAGCATCTCATGAAGGAATTGTTCTGGCTGAAATATTAGCCGGTGAAAATCCACTTCCGGTCAACTACAATAACATTCCGGGCTGTACGTATTGTGAACCTCAAGTTGCTTCAGTCGGGTATACCGAGGAGCAAGCCAAAGAGGAAGGCTATGATGTGAAAGTCGGCAAATTCCCATTCTCAGCCAGCGGTAAAGCAACCGGACTCGGCCACGAGGAAGGTTTCGTAAAAGTTATTTTTGACGAGAAATACGGCGAATGGCTGGGATGCCACATGATCGGCTCTCACGTAACCGAACTGATTGCCGAAGCTGTTGTTGCCCGGGATCTTGAAACAACCGGACACGAAATCATCAGTGCTGTTCATCCTCATCCAACTATGAGTGAAGCGGTGATGGAGGCTGTAGCAGAGGCGTACGGAGAAGGCGTTCACCTCGGTTCCAAACCGAAGAAGAAATAGACATGATTTAGATCCGCGAAGTTTCCAAAACTTCGCGGATCTTTTTTTATTCCTGCTTTCCTTCCCAAAAATTAATTTTGATCCAATTGTAAATAGTTGGATATTCTCAGCATATCAATTCTGAAACGATGAAAAAACTAGTCAGCCACATACCGGTTATTGTCATGACGCCGCACATTTAAGCGGATTCGACATTTGTATGTATTAGCTCTTCTTTTAGAAAGCTGACTAAACGATCCGGCCAACTCAGGGCCAACTATTTCTCTATCGACTACCTTTTTACTTTATAAATTTTGTGTGATTGTATGAAAAATCAATTGGACGATTCACACTCTGAAAATATCGAACTACCCAATCAGCGTTCTCTCTGGCAGGATATTGTCGGATCTGTAAAGGGGATGGAGTACGATTTTACGTCCGGCAGCACCGGCAGAGCTATCCTTCTGCTTTCGATCCCAATGGTGCTGGAGATGATGATGGAATCGGTTTTTGCCGTGGCGGACATCTTCTTTGTCTCCAAACTGGGACCTGAAGCTGTGGCAACGGTGGGCATCACCGAATCAATGATGACCATTCTCTACGCCGTGGCTATGGGGTTAAGCATGGGAACAACGGCCATTGTCTCACGACGAATCGGTGAGAAGAACCAGAAAGCTGCATCAATCGCGGCAGTGCAATCAATCATTATCGGTATTTTGGTTTCAATACCTGTTGCAGCGCTTGGAATATTTTTCTCACATGAACTTCTCGGGTTGATGGGCGCCTCGGAAACCATCATCAATGAGATGTATACCTACACTATGATTATGATGGGCGGTAATCTCGTGATCATGCTTCTGTTCATTGTGAATGCAGTATTTCGCGGTGCGGGGGATGCAGCTATTTCTATGCGGGTCCTCTGGTTTGCGAACCTGCTGAACATCGTGTTAGACCCGATCCTGATCTTTGGATTTGGTCCCATTCCGGCGCTTGGAATTACAGGTGCAGCCATTGCCACCACCGGTGCCCGTGGCCTAGCTGTGATTTACCAGTTTTGGGTGTTGTTTGGACAGAGTGGTCGCATTCAAATCGACCTACAGGATTTAAAACTCAACCTGGAAGTGATGAACAAACTGGTTCGTGTATCTTTGGGCGGGATTGGTCAGTTTTTAATTGCTACAGCAAGTTGGTTGGGAATGGTACGCATCATCGCAGAATTTGGTAGCATAGCGCTGGCCGGTTATACTATTGCCATTCGAATTGTGATGTTTTC
>CAYRDO010000013.1:27533-34020 GCA_964422985.1 uncultured Rhodohalobacter sp.
GGGAATGAGCAATGCCGCTGCGACTTTGGTCGGACAAAATTTAGGAGCGGGAAAACCTGACCGGGCTGAGCGATCAGCTTGGATTTGTGGTTTTATAAATACTGGTTTCTTGATTCTATTGGGAATCTCATTCTATTTGTTCTCCGATTTCCTGATCAGGCTCTTTACTCCGGAGGTCGAGGTAATTGCAGTTGGAGCCAGAGCCCTCAAGATCATTGCCTTGGGCTATCTCTTTTATGGGATGGGTATGGTGATGGTTCAGGCATTTAACGGAGCTGGTGATACAGTTACACCAACCTGGCTCAATTTTATCTGCTTTTGGTTGATTGAGATTCCTCTTGGATGGTTCCTGGCTATGAATATCGGCTTCAATGAAAATGGTGTATTCTGGGCTATTGTAGTTGCAGAATCGATATTTGGTATTTTGGGAATGTGGATCTTCTCCAAAGGAAAGTGGAAAGAAAAAGAGGTCTAGTTTTAAAATCCGCGAAGCCTCCATAGACTTCGCGGATCTCACCCAAAACTAATATGAATAAGCTACCTTGTTAATTATTTTCAACAGAGATTTTTCATCTTCCGTATCACCTAAAAGTTGCCAGATCATGATGCCTGTCGCCTCCTCTTTTGCTAATACAGTTTTTTTGATAATTGTTGGGATGCCGTTGTAATAGAGTGTATATCCACCATCCATTTTCCATTCATCCCCCCATTCTGAGCCGGGAAAGGTAGCTGTTATTTCATCGTAGTTCATGCTTCTTGGCGGATTTCCATCGACAGTACTAAAAGCATATCCATAGAAAGGAACTCCCAATACAATTTTATCCTTCGAAATATTTCTCTCGGATTTGAAGTATTCCAGGTCGTCAACCGCATTCTGGTAGGTAGAGTGCGGGCCGGGTTCATCAGGTCTCCACGGACCGGTTCGATCATATACCATAATATTCATAAAATCATATTGATCAAGTGCCCGGTCCGTTAGCTGATCTTTATAATAGATGGCAATGGCAGAAGTCATCATTTTATCATGTTTCCGAAGTTCATTGCCAAGCTCTACAACGAAAGGCTCATAATTTTCATCAATGGCACTTCCTTCCAGGTCAACATCCACACCATCAATATTGTATTCCAAAACTTCATCAACGAGGTTTTTAATCAGGGCTGATCGATGCTGATCTGTAAGAAGATGTTCATAATGCGGATAGTTACCACCACCGCCAATTGAAAACAGCACTTTTACATTCTGATCATGAGCTTCATCAACAAAATCAGATAAATCAGAGAGATTGCGGTTGTAATTTCCAAGCGAATCAGGGTTCAAAAACCACAGGTTGATATGCGTAACCTGATCGAATGACACTTCTGACGGATCTACTTCCATCGCTTCATTCAACGAGTAATATCCTACGATTTTGAAATCTGATTTTTCAGACTGTTTAGTTTTTTCTGAGGTGGTTAGAGCAGAGTCTGTAGTTGAGCAACTCATTGCAGTTAAAAGTAAGATCAATACATAAAATGGATGATTATTGGGCATAAGAGATGATTTTAGACGAATTCAAAATGGATAGTAAATGTATTTAATTCTTCTCACACATATAATCTTAACAATCGGGGATTATATTAATAATATAGAACCACTCCTACTACAAGAGTGAGGCTGAAAAAGAGAGGTAACATCATGGAAGAGAAAAGATTAAAACCGAATCATGATATTCGTATCAAGCCCGAAAAAAATCTTCGAAACTACTATACAGTTTTTCTTGAGATTGGTTTGATCTTGACGTTGCTGATTATGACTGTTCTTGTCAAAGTTCATTTTACAGTAACTGAAGCTGAACTCCCGGTTATTCATGATCAGGAAGCCATACAAATGGAAGAGATTGTACAAACCGAACAACGGCAGAATGTTCCGCCGCCGCCGCGTCCTCCGGTACCAGTTGCTGTACCGAATGATGAAATTATTGAAGATGTAAACATCGATATCAATGCAGAACTGGATTTTGATATGCAACTGGATCTCCCGCCGGCCCCTCCTAAACAAGCTGAGGAGAATAATGTCCTTGAACAAGAGGAGGAAGAGTTCTTTGTGTTGGTTGAACAGATGCCTGAATTGATCGGGGGAATTGCCAGTTTGCAGCAACTGGTAAAATATCCAGAGGTGGCAGTTCGTGCCGGAATTGAGGGACGTGTGTATGTACAATTTATTGTAAACGAAAAAGGAGAGGTTGAAAATCCGATAGTAATCCGCGGAATAGGGGGTGGCTGCGATGAAGAAGCAGTGCGAATCGTAAAACTGGCCAAATTTAAACCCGGTTTGCAACGTGGAAGGCCAGTAAAAGTTCAATTTAGTTTGCCGGTCATTTTCAGGCTCACAAGTTGATTCCAGAGAGAGAAGTGATTTATCATGTAGTTGGAGAAGATAATCGTGAAGTGGGTTTAGGAATGAACCCACTTCTCAATTTTTTGGTTATCTTTTGTACATGATGAGACTACTGGATGTATATGACCTTGGAAAAGCTCAATATCAGCCGATATGGGATCTGCAGAAACGAGCTCAGCAATTGTTAATCAAGCATAAAAGAGGCGAACTTTCTGATTCGCAGGAAGTTAATGATATCCTCTTTTTTGTTGAGCATCCCCATGTTTATACGTTGGGCAAGAGTGGTGATTCCGCTCATCTGCTAAAAAGTCTCTCAGAACTCTCAGAAATTGATGCAGAATACATTGAAATCGACCGCGGCGGGGATATCACTTATCATGGACCGGGCCAGGTTGTGGGTTATCCTATATTAGATCTTGATGAGCATTTTACAGATATCCATAAATATTTGCGATATCTGGAAGAAGTAATTATCAGAACATGTGCTGATTTTGAGATTAAAGCCGGCAGAATTGAAGGATTAACGGGAGTTTGGGTCGGTCAGGAAAAAATATGCGCCATGGGTATCCGGTGTTCAAGATGGGTAACGATGCACGGTTTTGCATTAAATGTGAACACTGATTTAAGCTACTTCAAGAACATTGTACCATGTGGAATTGAAGGCAAGGATGTAACCAGTATTTCTAAATGCGTTGGAGAACAAATAGAGGAAGATGTGGTAATAGAGAAGCTCATAAAGCATTTTGCGGATGTGTTTAATGTAGAAACTAAGAAACACGATTCAGTACCTGAACCGTATTCGCAATTTTCGTACCTTTAGTATGAATGAAAAAGCCAGTTTGGCGAAGGTTGATTTATGATTAAAGAACTAGACGTAATTGAGAAAAAGGGACCCGGCCAGCGCCGCCCCGATTGGTTGAGAGTAAAATTGCCCTCCGGTAAGAAATTCAAAGAGGTTTCACAGACCATTCGCGATCATGACTTGAATACGGTCTGCTCGGAAGCAAGATGTCCGAATATGGGCGAATGCTGGGGCGCCGGAACAGCTACATTTATGATTTTGGGCGATGTTTGTACCCGATCGTGCTCATTTTGTGCTGTAAAAACCGGTAGACCGCCACAAGGATTGGATTGGGATGAACCAAAGCGTGTAGCAGATGCAGCCAAAAAGATGCAATTGAAGCACGTTGTTCTTACCTCCGTCAACCGTGACGAACGGAAAGATGGCGGCGCACCCATTTTTGCCGAAACTCATAAAGTCTTACGAGAAGAGATCGAGGATGTAACCATCGAATCTCTCATTCCTGATTTTCGTGGCGTGTGGGATGCTCTTCAAATCGTGATTGACACACCTCCGGATGTATTGAGCCACAATTTAGAGACGGTTCCAAGATTGTACAGAAATGTTCGGCCACAGGCGAAATATGAACGATCCCTAGAACTCCTTCAACGTTGTAAAGACCAGGGCCTTCGTACAAAAACCGGTATTATGGTTGGGCTTGGTGAAACGCGCGAAGAGGTTATTCAACTTATGCAGGATTGTGTAGATCACAATGTAGACGTGTTGACTATCGGGCAGTACATGCAGCCAACGAAGATGCATCATCCGGTAGTGGAATGGGTTCACCCCGACCAATTTGCGGAATACAAAGAAATTGGAGAGACATTGGGCCTTGAGCATGTGGAAAGCGGACCACTCGTTCGTTCTTCTTATCACGCCGAGCGGCATGTCTGATATTTTTATCTGATCAGTTCGGTTCTACTGATTCGTTTTATTATTTTTCAAAATCCAACAAATATTGAACGGAAACGCTTCCAATGCTGTCACTCGTAGTTGTAATATTAGTCAGTTACCTGATTGGAGCCATTCCAAGCTCTCTTTGGACGGGTAAACTTTTCTTCGATGTAGATATTCGGGATCACGGCAGTGGGAATGCCGGCGCAACCAACACTTTTCGAATTTTAGGCTGGAAAGCCGGTACATCAGTTCTTCTGTTTGATTTTGGAAAAGGACTTTTATGCACCACAGTTGTTAGTAAACTTGCCTGGATTATTGGTGATGGTCCGATTGCACTCTATCCCGGTTGGGATTTAGAACCGATGCTGTTAATTATTTGCGGTGTGGCGGCAGTTGTGGGACATATGTTTCCGATCTATGCGAATTTTTCGGGAGGAAAAGGCGCCGCAACGGCATGCGGAATGTTATATGGAATTGAGCCGATCTCAATCAGCATCTCTTTGGCAATTTTTTTGATCCTGATGTTTTCAACCCGTTACGTTTCAGTCGGGTCAATATTTGGTGCTCTTGCTTACCCAATCACTCAACTTATTTTGAGATATGGAATTGGCTGGAATATTGACGGAAGCATCTTGCTCTTCAGTAGTGCGTTAGCAATTGCCATTATCATCAAGCATAAAGGAAATATCAAACGATTATTAAACGGTACTGAGAATCGAGTTAATTCATTCAAGCCGGCGAAGGGCAGACTCAACAAAGAACAACAAACTGCAGCGTGAAAAAGATTAGCATTATAGGAGCGGGAAGTTTTGGAACCGCCATCGCTGTTGTGTTAGGACACAGCGGTTACACCATCACCATTTGGGCACGAGAGAAAGAGGTTGTTGACGGCATCAACCAAAAGGGATTTAATCCCGAGTATATTTGTGATGTTGAACTTCCGAAATCTGTAAGTGCCAGTTATTCTATCGAGGAAGCGTTAGAGGGGGCTGAAATGGTTGTGTTTGCAACTCCATCCCATGCAGTTCGGGAGGTTGCTGGAAAAGCCAAAGATTTTTTGACGGGTAATGAAATTATCGTGTCGGTTGCCAAAGGAATCGAACAGGATACTCTTATGACGCCTTCCCAAATTTTGGTTGATGTGTTGGATGGTGCCGTTTTAGAAGATCAGATCGGAATTTTGACCGGTCCAAGTCATGCCGAAGAGGTAAGTAAATTTAAACCTACAGCAATCACAGCATCTGCCTATTCCAAAAGAGCAGCCAGAATCATTCAGGAAACATTTATGACGCCCATGTTCAGGGTATATTTGAACCACGATATTTTAGGTGCGGAAATTGGCGGTGCATTGAAAAATATTATGGCGATTGCTGCTGGGATTATAGATGGTGCCGAATTAGGCGATAACGCCAAAGCCGCTTTGATGACCCGCGGACTCCACGAAATGAAACGAATGGGCTGTGCATTGGGGGCATCGCAGGATACATTTTCCGGTCTGACCGGAATGGGTGATCTGATTGTAACTTGTACGAGCGAGCATAGCCGAAATCGATATGTGGGATATAACATCGGGCGGGGCAAATCGTTAGATGAAATCAGATCGGGAATGAATATGATAGCGGAAGGCGTGAAAACCGCCAAATCCGTTACACAATGGTCACGGAGAAATAATGTAGAAATGCCTATTACAGACGCCGTTTACAAAGTGTTATTTGAGGATATGAATCCAAAAGACGCTGTAAACGAACTGATGACACGAAATGCGAAAGATGAAATTATGATCTGAACCATTTATCAGACGGCCAGATCAAATATACTTCATGATTGGAATCTTTCTTCATGAAGGATTCAAATCGAACACCGACCTTCAACAAAATCCTAATATTATGATGCTGCCTAACGGAGAAATTACTATTTCCAGCATGACCCCAGCAGATCTTCGGAATCTGATTCAGACGGGAGAGGGAAGGTATCTTGAGTTTAAGAAAACAACTCCGACTGAAGAAAAAATTGCACGGGAAATCGGGGCATTCGCAAATACAAAAGGTGGTACAATTTTAATCGGAGTTGATGATCATAAAAACATCACAGGTATTAGTGCTTATTTTGAGGAAGAGTATGTACTTCACAAGGCAGCCTATGAATACTGTGTACCGGCCGTGGAAATCGACATTGAATTGATTCATCACGGAAATCAGGATGTGATGGTGGTTCGGGTTCCGGAGGCTGAGAAAAAGCCTGTTTACATAAAAAGTAAAAAGAAGCGGCTGGTGTTTGTCCGGCGCGATGACAAAAGTGTATTGGCAAGCGATGAACAGGCAGAAATTCTCAAAAACAGGTATTCTGATGAAGGAGTTACGTTTGAATATGGT